>JAOZVK010000127.1 GCA_029938185.1 Bacteroidales bacterium
TAACTTTTAACTTGCGATTGTTTTGGAAAAAGAAAACTGTTTTTGTGAGTTCTGATACTAAATAGGTAAAAACTTTTGTATGGGTGCTTATATACAATATTAGATAACTTGGAATGGGCAACAGATTATATAAAATATTTATACTGGGTTGTATGTCCAAGTTCAAATTTATTTTTAGAGGGACGTATAGCTAATTTGGAAATGTTTATTGAACAAAATCAAAAAATCACAATAGGAACTGATAGTTTAGCATCAAATTGTGGTTTATCAATACTCAAAGAAATGAAAATTATATTGGAACATTTTCCTCAAATACCTTTCGATGATATTTTGAAATGGGCAACACTGAATGGTGCCGAAGCTTTGGATTTTAATAAAGAAATTGGAAGTATTGAAAAAGGCAAAATTTCTGGAATTAACCTTATTGAAGGTTTTGATTTCAAAAATATGAAAATAAATAAAAATAGTACTGTTCGTAAAGTCATTTAAACAAAAGTGGCTACATGTGTAAGGCTGGATTCGGTTATCTATCAATGCGTTGCGTCTAAGGCAAGCATTAAGATAGAAATATATAAAAATCTGTATATTTTTCTAATAATTATCGTGGCACGTTACAACGTGCCACGATTACATAGCGTCACATGAAGTTATCAGTATTTTTACTTTAAAAATTTATGTCTTAATACAGTAGTCCAAAAAGTATTATTTTCCAAAATTAACTTTTCTTCTTTATTTTAATTATTTGTCCTGCTTTCAGATTTCTAACATCTCTATTAGTAAAATTATTGATTCTCATAATATCATAATTAGATATACCAGGGTATCTTTTTGCAATTACCCAAAGGTTTTCACCAACTTTGATTTTATAATATACATAACTACCACCAAAAGCTTGAGTTTTATACGATATTACACTTTTGTTTGTTGTTCTTTGTATACTACGATTTTTTTTAGCAGTAGTTTTGTATGACTTTGGGGCATAAACAATTAGCTTTTGTCCTGTATGTATCATATGACCTCTTATTCTATTCCAAGATTTAATATCTGAAACTCGCACACTATATCTTTTTGCAATAGAACCAATATTATCTCCTGTTCTCACTCTATAATACGTTTTAGATTTTCCTCGTTTCGAGTTTTTAGAGTAACTTTTTGATGAATAATATTTCGATTTTTTACGTCTTGATGGTGTAATAACAATTCTTCGAGGGTTAAAGAAAATAGAATCTTTATATGCATAAATAGAATCTTCGAGTTCAATAAATTTTGTAGCATATTCAAAAGGTAGTTTTAGAGTATAAATATCATTAATAGCAGGTACAACATCTTTTTTGTACTGTGGATTCATATCTCTTAATTGGGCAAAAGGAATATTCAAAACTTTTGAAACTTGCATCAAATGCAGTTTTTTATTTATCATTATTGTGTCTGTAAGATTAGGAAGGTCAATTTTTACTTTTCTAATATTATGTTCTTTATGGTAGTGCATCACATATGTTGCAGCAATAAAAGCTGGTACATATCCTCTTGTTTCTCTTGGAAGGTAATTGTATATTTCCCAGTAGCTTCGTTTACCTTTGGCTCTTCTTATAGCTTTGTTTACATTACCAGGTCCACAATTATATGCAGCTATAACTAATGTCCAATCCTGATATATTTTATATAAATCTCTTAGAAGTTTTGCAGCAGCTTGACTTGATTTTATTGGGTCGCGTCTATTATCTACAAATGTATTTATTTCTAATTTATACATTTTTCCAGTACTATACATAAATTGCCATAAACCAGTTGCTCCTGCTCTTGAGACTGCATTTGGGTTTAGTGCTGATTCAATTATTGGCAAATATTTTAATTCGATTGGTAAGTCATATTTATCAAGTGTTTCTTCAAATATTGGGAAGTAATAATCTGACAATCCGAGCATTACAGGCACCTGACTTTTTCCCATTCTTAAATATGCTTCAATATATTTTCTTATTTTCTCATTATAAGTAAGCGTGATAAGCGTTGGCAAAGCATTTAATCTACTGATATATACCGAATCTGATAAATTCCTAATAAGAGTATCGCTTGTTATAAGTTTATCATTATTCGCCTCCAATGATTTTTTTACGTACCACATTGTTAGTAAACTATCCAAGTCTCGCTCTATCTTTAAACTATGAAAATCTTTTTTTATAATTGTATCAGCAGGCGATTGAGCTGAAATTATTGATATTGTAAATAAAAGTAAAACAATTAGTGTTAGGTATTTTTTCATTTGCATGATAGTATATTTTAAAATGTTAATTAATTTTAATATTTTAACTTTCTTATAATTACCCGTTTATTATATTAAAATAAATGATAAGTATTTTTTATAAATAACTGAAATTTAAGGTATAAACCAATTCATAATTATTAATTTGTAATTGCCGTTTACGGTGTTGTGAAGTACTTATTAGAACTTTATCAAAATTTGTACCCCAAATGTACTACGCATAGTATATGTTGGCAATACTATTGGCTGTATACTAAGTGATAAATCATCGCCAACATCAAAATTTGCTAAATGTGCATCAACACTTGCATCCATTATGTTGAATAGATAAACAACACCAATAAAAATATATGTTAAATCTCTATTTCTTCTATAACGATCTTTATATTCTTTAAGTTTATCCATATAAGCAGTTGATACTTCTTGACTTGAAGTTTCATCATAGTTTAGGCTCACATATTCATCAAGGTATTTATTATAAAGCCGATTATTCCTGACCGACAACGCATACAATCCGCCAAACAAACCATAAATTATTGGGATTTTCCAAATTTTTCGATTATAAGCTTGTCCCAGACCTGGGAGAACAGTTGAAAACAAAGAGGCTTTTAATGGAGAGTGTTTACTAAGCCACGCACTATCTTGTAATGTGTTTGATACTTTTGCAAGATTGTCTATTGGTATAAATTTATTAGTAGAATCAACTGATATATAGGAATTTAAACTATCTCTACTGATATAAGTTCCTTTGTATAATATTTTAGTTGTATCTTTAGATACGACTATTGTATCATTTTTATTTTTGTCTATTTGACCAAAAGTACTAATAGTAAAGGAGATATTAATAATTATTAAAATTAGTAAATATTTTGATATTTGCCACATATTGGTATATAAGTACTTATATAATTTTTTTTTCTATACATTGCTAATCTATAATATAATGACATACATATTAATTAGGATTACAAATTAGTTTTTGAATGAGCCTTTTATTAAATAATCCATTAATTTTTTTAGTTCTTCGTCCGATTTAAAAGATATTGAAACACTTCCACGACCATTAACATTTCGTTTAAAATCAATTTTTGTATCAAGTTTTTTGCCTAATTTATTTTTAAACTCAATGTGTTCATCTTGCAATGTTTGTTTTTTTGTTTTAAACTTAGTGCCAACAGGATAGTTTACTTTCCTAACTATTTCTTCAGTATTTCTTACAGAAAGCCCATCATTTACAACTTTAAAAAAAGTATTGACTTGTATATTTGGGTCGTTAATTTTAACTATTGCTTTGGCATGTCCCATTGTTATTTGTTTGTCTCTGATACCAACTTGTACTTCGGCTGGAAGTTTAAGTAATCTTAAATAATTTGCTATTGTTGAACGATTTTGTCCAATCCGACTACTTAACTTTTCTTGTGTCAGCTTACATTCGTTTATTAATCTCTGGTATGATAATGATATTTCTATTGGATTTAAATCTTCTCGTTGAACATTCTCAACCAAAGACATTTCTAGCATTTCAACATCATTTGCATCTCTCACAAATGAGATTATTGTTTTTAGTCCTGCAATTTTTGATGCTTTTAGTCGTCTTTCACCCGAAATTAGTTCAAAATTGTCTTCAGATAGCTTTCTAACAGTAATAGGTTGGATTATTCCAAGTTCTTTTATTGATTTTGCTAAATCATCAATTTTTTCTAAATCAAATTCTGTTCTTGGTTGATATGGATTAGCCTTTATTTTAGTAATATCAATTTCGGCAATTGCACTAGTTGAAATTGCTTCTTTAACTGGTCTTTTAGTATATTTTGCATCATCAATTAATGCTCCTAATCCTCTTCCTAATGCTTTCTTTTTAGCCATTTCATTTTTTTTAAGGTCTTACCCATCTAATAAAGTTAGGTGTGTACTATTATACAATGGTACAATTATTCAATGATACAATGGTACAATACTTTGATTAATAATTGATAACAGTTTTTTAATGTTAAAACTATAACTGTTTTAGAGTATAGTCAGTAATTTTCTTTATTAAAATACTGAAAAAAAAATTTGGCATTTTTCATAAATTACAAAAAGTAGTTGACACTTTTTTTATTCTTAAAAACCTTATTTTTTATTTTAAACCTTAATAGAAAATAAATATGACCAAAATTTCTTAAACCTTATTACCTTATTTATAATCGTTTAAATAAGGTAATAAGGTTAATAATGACGATTAAACTTTATTTCTACTAAGGTTAAAACAAAAAAAAATAAGGTTTTAAATCCCAAAAGTGTCAAGCGATAAATGAAAAATTCCATAATTATCAAATGTAAAATTAATTTTTTTTAAATATTTCATATAAGATTTATATCATATTATTTTTTAATTTAGAAAATAAACTACATAATTACTGTAAATGTAATAATTACATGAAAATAAAAAAAATACATTCATTAAAAATTTATTAAGTCAAAGAAACCTATTAACTTAATAGTATTAAAAACAATATTTAGTATAATATTTGTAATAATTATTATCTAAAAATGTTTTTTTTTTTAATATTATGCAAAATAATATTTATATTTGGCTTTTAAATTTGTATATTAACATTACTAATACAATTATTATTTGTTATAAATAAAAAATGGTCTGAAATTTGAAAGTTTAGCTATAAATACAAGGAATAAATAAATGTATGGAAAAAAATAAAGAAAAAGCAAAAGTATTATACGACATGTATTCATTTGCTAGCCAAAATACTATTATTTCATATACAGGTCCATTTGATAGTCAAGTATTGGCTGTTTTAGCTGCAAATATAGAATACTCCTTGTCAAAAAATCCGAGGATTAGAAAAAAAATATTTAAAATTTTTATTGAATTAGCACAAAACATATCATATTATTCATTAGAAAAGTTAGATGCTGGAGATGGAAATGAATTTGGTATTGGAATACTAATAATTCGGGAATTTGATAATCATTTTACATTTGCAACAGGGAATATTGTTGATAGCAAAAAGATATCACCTGTTATTCATAAATGTGAAACAATTAATCTATTGGATAGGGATAGTCTTAGACAATACAAACGAAAACTAAGAAATCTACCACCTGGTATTAAAGGAGGAGGAAATATAGGTCTAGTGCAAGTTGCATTAACAGCTAACAACCCTTTGGATTACAAGCTCATACCTCTATCTGAAGAACAATCATTTTATATAATAAATATTAAAATTGATAAATAAGTCATTTTAAGTAGTCTTATAAACGTTTTTCGGTATTTGTTTTTGTACAATTGGCTACATGATAGCTATTTATAAATATGCGTAAGCCTCATTACATAGGTCGAAGACCTTGAATTATTAAATAACAAATGATTGGATATAATTATAAAAGTAATTGAAAATACAATTAAAAAATTGATCGAATGAAGAATATATATATAAAAGGTTCTCATGGCGCGCATTTTACTCCAACTGTTAACTTTAATTACGAAACAGGTATTTGCGAGTTAAAAGGAGAATCATATCTTGAAGATACAATTAAGTTTTACTATCCATTAATGGAATGGATTAAAAATTATATAAAAACTATAAAAAAAGAATTAGTATTAAATGTTAAACTAACATATTTTAATACAAGTTCTTCCAAATGTATAATAGATATATTAAATATATTAAAAGCATATGAGCAAAACGAAGGAAAAGTAGTAATAAATTGGTACTACAACGACAAAGATGAGGAGTATGAAGATGAGTTAGAAGAAATAGAAGATTTTATGATAGAAACAGGACTAAATATTAACAATGTTCCGTATAATTAAAATAATATAATATACATATGGCTTCCAATGAAAAGAATCCAATGACCAATTTTAACTTGTATAAGTATTACATTTCGTTTAATCATGACGTACAGTTGTCTTACAAAGGGCCAATTGATGAGCATATTCTTTCTGTAATAAGCAAGTATATTGAGGTTATTTTACGAAAAAATCCGATTGCAAGTAGAAAAATATTTAAAATATTTATCGAATTGGCTCAAAATATATCATATTATTCTGCCGAAAAAAATATTTTAACTAATGATAAAGAAATTGGTTCTGGTACAATTGTATTAGGAGAACTTGACGAATTTTATACATTCACCACAGGTAATATGGTAAGAGATAAAGATATAATACCTATAATTGAAAAATGTGAATATATTAATTCTTTAGATAGAGATGCATTAAGAAAATATAAAAGAGAACAAAGAAAAAAACCTTCTGGACCAAAGGGTGGTGCACATATAGGTTTAATACAAGTTGCTTTGACATCAGCAAATCCTTTAGATGTTGAAATTACTTCAATTGATGATGAATTTTCATTTTTTTCGATTGCAGTTAAAGTACTTAAAGAAATTTAAAATGAATAATTAAATAATTTGTTATAAGATGGAAGATTTAATAATTGAAGGATCTCATAAAAATTACTTTATACCAAGTGTTAATTTCAATTCCAAAACTGGAATATGTGAACTTTCCGGTGAATCTTTTTTAGAAGATACTGTTGAATTTTACAAACCATTGATTAGTTGGCTCGAACAATATATTGATGGAGTAAAAAACCCTATTGCTTTTATCATAAAACTAACATATTTCAATACTAGTACATCGAGGTGTATTCTTGATTTGTTGAATATTTTAAAAGATTATGAAGATGAAAATGGTGAGGTTGTTGTAAATTGGCATTATGACGAAAATGATAGTGATATGGAAGAAGACATCGAAGACTACATAATAGATACAGGGCTGGATATTAATTTAATACCATTTTAAATAATAATTCTTAGACTAATAAGTTTTTTTATAACTATCAATTAATAAACAATATGAAAGATATTATAATTAAAGGTTCACGTGATTCTTACATAATTCCATCTGTTAATTTTAATTACAGAAATGGTATATGTGAACTTTCTGGTGAATCATTTCTAGAAGAAACTGCTAAGTTTTATTCTCCATTACTGGAATGGATTAGAGAGTACACAACTAAAGTACAGAAACCAATAGTTTTTATTTTTAAACTTACGTATTTCAATACAAGTACATCAAAATGTATACTTGATTTTCTGCATATTTTGAAAAAATATGAAGACAATGGAGGAGACGTTGTTGTTAATTGGCATTACTATGAAGATGATGTTGATATGCAAGATGATATTGAAGATTATATTATAGATACAGGTATCAAAATTAATCTATTCATACTTGATTAAAATACCTAAGAGTTATTTAATGTTGCTTACACTCTTGAGTGAACTTATATTATTTGGAAACTTTACAATACTTATTCAATGACACTATCATTTGATGTATAGTTAAGGTCTTCGGCCTATTATAGTTGCTTACGCATTAGTATAAAAACAAATTAATCAAAAAGTTACGAATAAGTAAATGTCGAAAAACTTTTGTAACAGTACTTAGTTGTATTTTGGCATGTTTCATATAAACTTTACACTTTTTCTCTATTAACTCTGTGTGATTTTGTGATTAAATAGATATACTCTTATTAATCACATAGTTAAACAGAGTTTTTTATGAGTTTCAAAGTGTATTTTTTTTCAATATATATGAAACATGCTTAAATTTTATACATATGAAGAAAATACTTTTAAATATATTATTGTTGATCATTTTGCATTATTATGTAAATTCGCAGAATAGACAATACAAATTTGAACATTTATCCATCCAACATGGATTATCATATAGTGTTATATATGGAATTGTCCAAGACTCAAAAGGATTTATGTGGTTTACATCTCAAGATGCCGGTTTAAATAAGTTTGATGGTTATAAATTTACTATTTATAAACATATAAGCTCTGATACAAACTCAATATCAATAAACAGTATTAATAAAATTAAAATTGATAAATTTGGTAATTTATGGATTGGAACATGGGGTGGAGGTTTAGATATGTTCGACCCCAGACTAAATACATTTACACACTATAAGAAAAACCCTTCAAATAAAAATAGTTTAAGTAATAATAAAATTCAATCGCTATATGTTGATGACCAAACCAATACTATTTGGATTGGAACAACATCGGGGCTAAATAAATTTGAACCCAAATTAAAAAAATTCACTCTATATAAGCATGATTCAAACAATACTAATAGTTTATCTGGAAATAGAATTTGGGCTATTGAAAAAGATAAATTAAATAACTTATGGATAGCAACAAATAATGGGTTGAATAAATTTAATTTAGACAGCAAAACTTTTACTAGGTATGAATACAATAGAAATAACAAAAGAGGTATTTCTCATTCACAGGTACGATCAATATTATCTACTAAAAATGGAGAATTATGGATAGGTACTGCTGCCGGAATTAGTATATATAATGAAGATACTGATGATTTTGATTTCATATTACCTTATCCCGAAAATGATAAAAATTCTCAAACAAACAACATTAATACAATATATGAAGATAGAAGTGGAACTATTTGGGTAGGAACTCAAATGGGCGGTCTATCAAAATATGACAAAATAAATAAAACCTTTTATAGCTTTGTTAATGAACCTAACAATCCTGAAAGCATTAGTTATAACGATGTTAGAGCAATATATCAAGATAAATCTGGACTATTATGGATTGCTACAAGGGGAGGCGGATTGAACAAACTAAACCTAAATCCACCAAAATTTAATCTTCTAAAAACAATTAATAGTTCAAATAGTTTATCTGGAAATAGAATTAGAGCAATTGCTGAGGATAATGATAAGACTATTTGGATTGGAACCGATAGAAATGGTTTAAATAAATATGATATTAAAACAAAAGTATTTACTCATTTTAAAAATAATAAAAATTTAAATTCTATATCAAGTAACAGAATAAGAGCATTGTTTGTTGATTCTACGGATAATTTATTAGTGATTGGAACTGATAATGGAGGTTTAAATATTTTAGATTTAAAAACTAATAAAATTTCAATTTTTAAACATAATAAAAAAGATAAATTTAGTATTAGTGATAATGAAATAACTTCAATTTGTAAGGATAAATATAATAGAATCTGGGTTGGAACTAAAAATGGATTAAACTTATATAGTAAAAAATTAAAAAAATTTAAACGATATAAAAATGAATCAGGAAGTTTAACAAGTTTGAGTGATAATAGAATACGTTATTTATTTACAGACTCGAAAGGTAGATTGTGGATAGGTACAGATAATGGACTTAATAGACTTAATTTTTCTTTAGGGATTTTTAAAAAATACTGGAACAATCCAAATAATTTAAATACTATAAACAGCAATATTGTTAATGTTATTTATGAAGATAATAAAAAAAATATTTGGATTGGAACTAATAATGGATTAAATAAATATATTGAAAAAAGTAAAAACTTTATTCGATTCGAAAGCTATGGAAATAATAGAAGTATAGCAATTTATGGAATTTTAGACGACAACAAAGGTAACTTATGGTTAAGCTCATATGCTGGAATATTAAAATTTAATACCATAATAAATGAATACGATATTTATGATGCCTATGATGGATTGCAAAGCAAAGAATTTTATAGAGCATCGTTTTGCAAAGCTTCAGATAATACTTTTTACTTTGGTGGAATAAATGGTCTAAACTTTTTTAATCCTGATAGTGTTAAAATAGATACATATGAACCTGAAGTAGTTTTTACTGAATTTAAAATTTTTAATGAAAATGTAAAAATTAATACGAACACTCCTTTACAAAAACATATAAACTATACTTCAGAAATAACTCTTTCGTACAAAGATTATATGTTTTCAATTGATTTTTCGGCATTACATTTTGTTTCTTCTGAAAAAAATAAATATGCATATATGCTTGTTGGATTTGACAAAGACTGGGTACAACACAATACAAAACATTTTGTTATGTATAATAATTTAGCACCAGGAAAATATATTTTTAAAGTTAAAGGTACCAATAGTGATGGAGTATGGAGTACTAAAATATCAGAACTCAAAATCATAATAAAACCTCCATTTTGGAAAAAAATATGGTTTCATATATTAGCATTTTCCTTAATTATTTTACTAATATATCTATTTATAAAAGTAAGAGAAACTAAGTTGAAAAAATCAAAAATAAAACTTGAAAGAATTGTTAGCATAAGAACAAAAGAAATACAAGAACAAAAAAATCAAATACAAGAACAAAGAGATATTGCTAACTTACAGAAAAAAAAAATTACTGACAGCATACGTTATGCAAAAAGAATACAAAATGCAATGTTTCCACCATATAATTTTCTTAAAAATTATTTTACAAATTCATTTGTTTTCTTTCAGCCCAAAGAAATTGTAAGTGGAGATTTTTATTGGATAAGTGAAAAAAATGATATTCTGATTATTGCAGTTGCCGATTGTACTGGGCATGGTGTACCTGGTGCATTTATGAGTGTATTGGGAATTACAATATTAAATGAAGTTACAAATGAATTGGATATTAATAATTCACAGGCTAGTGATATACTAAACAAACTTAGAGAAAAAATATTACAAGCACTACATCACGACAAAAATCAAAGAAAAACACAGGAAGGTATTGATATAGCTGTTATAAAGATTGATAAAAACATTAAACAATTACAATATTCTGGAGCTAATAATCCTATTCATATTGTTAGACAAATTTTACCTCGTACAAAAAAAATTGATAATAGTATTATATGTAATGATTATGGTACCTATGAGCTATTTGAATTAAAACCAGATAAAATGCCTATTGGTTGGTATTACAGAAAAAACGATTCTTTTAAAAATATTGAATTTGAACTTTTTAATAATGACAGTATTTATATGTTTTCTGATGGTTATGTTGATCAATTTGGAGGTGATTTAAACAGAAAATTCCTTATGAAAAACTTTAAACAACTACTTGTTGATATACAAGGCTACGACATGCAAAAACAAAAAGAACTTGTGGATTCAAATTTTAATAATTGGAAAAGAGATAATTCTCAAACAGATGATATTTTAGTTATTGGTTTTAAAATTAATATTTTCGATTTATTTAATGTAACCTAAGGTTTTCGACCTATTTAATGTGGCTTACGCATTTTTGCAAACTACTGTTATGTAATTAATTGTACAAAAATAAATGCCAAAAAACTTTTGTAAGATTACTTACATATGATAAACTATACTTTCAATGGTTCAATTATTCAATGATACAATTATACAATATTTTGATTAATAGCTCATAACATTTTTATAAAAGTAAAATTTTTAACCTAATTTAGTATACAAAAGTTTTTCGACATTTACTTATTCATAACTTACTGATTAAATTGTTTTTGTACTAATGCGTAAGCAACTATAAATAGGTCGAAGACCTTATAATAATTATTATGGTTCTTCAAATCTATTTATGCAAATTTTGTTTTACTTTTTAATTAGCTGATAATCAATATCTGTAAAATTACTTATACATAGTTCTACTTTACGAACTTAAAACTATTTGATAATTAAACTATTAAATCATTT
>JAOZVK010000587.1 GCA_029938185.1 Bacteroidales bacterium
TTACTTTAAATTTTAAGCCTAAATGTTAAATGATAATGAATAATTTTATCTTTTAACTCCTTATACCATGTTTACATTATTTCTGTAATATCTTGATTTTCTGAATT
This sequence comes from Bacteroidales bacterium, assembly GCA_029938185.1. Classification (GTDB taxonomy): domain Bacteria; phylum Bacteroidota; class Bacteroidia; order Bacteroidales; family JAOZVK01; genus JAOZVK01. The sequence continues at coordinate 108 of JAOZVK010000587.1, forward strand.
ATTCTCGGCTTCACTCAATACAGGTTCTCCAGATGGGACTTCAATCATATAATACACAATAGGTATTATATAAAGATTTAATAAAACAGAAGTCATTAAACCACCAATTATTACAATAGCCATTGGACTTTGAATTTCGTTTCCTGCACTATCGCCACGCAAAGCAAGAGGTATAAGAGCAAATGCAGCAGTAAGTGCTGTCATCAGTATCGGATTTAGACGCTCAACGCTACCATTTATGATACTGTAATACAATGTTTTCTTTTCTTTTCTTAAACTTTCGTATCGAGAAATTAACAAAATACCATTTCGTGTTGCTATTCCAAACAATGTAATAAATCCAATAATAGCTGGAATACTCAATACATTTGATGTCAGTAATATGGCAAAAATACCACCTATTAATGCAAGAGGAAGATTTAATAAAATAGTACCTGCAAGTTTAACGCTTTTAAATTCAGAATAAAGCATTAAGAAAATAATTAAAATTGCCAAAAGCGAAGTATAAAAAAGCAAGCTTGATGCTTTTTGTTCACTCTCAAACTGTCCACCATACTCTATTCTATAATTTGGTGGAGTTTTTACATTTTCATTAACTATTTTTTTAATATCTTTAACAACACTTCTCACATCGCGACCTTGTACATTTGCTGATACTACAATTTTACGTTGAACATTTTCATGGTTTATTGTATTTGGTCCATAAGCCGAAACTATATCAGCTACAACATGTAAAGGTACTTTTTGACCATTGTATGTATCAATTAAACTATTTTCAATACTTTCTTTTGAATTACGACTTTTTTCATCAAAACGTAAAACCAAATCGAAGCTTTGATTTTGTTCAAATACTTGCGAAACTACATGACCACCAAAAGCAACATCAATAAAATCGGCAAATTCGCTAATTGTAATACCATATTTTGCCAACATATTACGTTTTGGTTTAATCTTAATTTGAGGTATTTCTACCAACTGCTCAACATTCAAATCAACAAGTCCTTCAATATTATCAATATTTTGATTTATTTGATTTGCAATGGAATATAGCCTTGATAAATCGTGTCCGAAAACTTTTATTGCAATATTTGCACGTGTTCCCGACAACATATGGTCTATTCTATGACCAAGCGGTTGTCCAATACTAATTGCGATACCTTTAATAGATTCCATACGTTTTCTTATATCTTTTAGAAACTCCTCCTGCGAACGTTCTTTTAAGGTATATGGAACATCTATTTCCGAAGCATTTGTTCCACCATGACTGTGTTCATTCAATTCGGCTCTTCCGGTACGACGGCTGACATAGTTTACTTCGGGTAATGATACTAATTCATTATCAATCAAATCACATATTTTATTACTCTCCTTCAAAGCAACTCCTGGCATAGTAACTGCTGTTATTGTTAATGTTCCTTCATTAAATTCGGGTAAAAAACTACGACCGAATAAAAACAAAAGTATTATTGATACAATCAACAATATACTTGTTATACTTAGTAATATTTTTTTATGATTAAAAACTATTTTAAGCGAACTTGCATACAAATTATTTAATTTTTCTATCAACTTATTACCTCCATGAACAGAACGTGTTAGCTGCTTATGAGAAACAAGCATATAACTGCCAAGTACAGGTGTCAATGTGAGAGAAACAGCTAATGATGCAAAAAGCGAAACTATAAAAGTAATTCCCAAAGGGCGTAATAATCGTCCTTCCATTCCCGATAAAAAAAACAAAGGAACAAATGCTATAATAATTATAAATGTAGCATGAATAATAGATGAGCGTATTTCCATTGATGCATCAAACACGACTCTTAATATTTTCTTGCGTTTTTCAATTGGTAAAGCATAGTTTAGTTTCAGGCGTTTCAGCACATTTTCTACATCAACAATAGCATCGTCAATTAATACTCCGATAGCAATTGCCATACCTCCAAGTGACATTGTGTTTATGGTAAGTCCCATAATTTTCAGAGTTAATATTGCAACAATTAAAGATATAGGTATCGAAAACATTGATATTACAGTTGTTCTCCAATTTAGTAGAAAGAAAAACAAAATAATGCTTGCAAAAATCCCACCCTCAATTAGTACCTGCAAAACATTATTAATAGATGTTGTAATAAAATCTGCCTGACGAAATATTTTTGAATTTACTACAACTCCTTTGGGTAGAGTTTCTTTAAGCTGAAAAATTGCTTCTTCAATATCTTTTGTCAGTTTAAGCGTATTTGTACTTGGTTGTTTTAGTACAGTCATTATAACTGCTGATTTTCTGTTCAAAAAAGCTTCACCAACTTTTTGAGATGATGCAATAGTAATATTTGCAACATCATTTATTTTAACTGGCTGCTTATCGTAAATCTTAATTACTGCATTACCAAGAGCAAGCGTATCAGATGTTCGCAAAAGAGCATTAATAATATATTCTTGTCCATATTCATTAATAAATCCTCCCGATGCATTCTGATTAATTGCTTTACAAGCATTTTGAAGTTCAGATAGTGAAATGTTAAAGTATCTCATTTTCACAGGGTCTGCAATTATTTGATATTGCTTTATATCACCACCAATTGTAACAATTTGTGAAACACCTCTTACAGCCAACAACCTTAGCTTTATTTGCTGGTCGGCAATACTACGCAAATCTATCATATTTAGAGTGTCCGAAGTGAGTGAAATAAGCATAATTTCGCCCATAATAGATGTTTGTGGTGCAATTACTGGCATAGGAATTCCTTCGGGTAATCTATTACCAATAGCTGCTAATTGTTCGTTAACAATTTGTCGAGCACGGTAAATATCAGCTCCCCAGTCAAACTCAACCCAAATAATACACATTCCTTTTGATGAAGAGCTTCGAACCCTTCGTACATTGCTTGCTCCATTCATTGAAGTTTCAATCGGAAGAGCAACTAATTTTTCGACCTCCTCTGGTGCTAATCCGTGAGCATCAACCAATATTGCAACAGTTGGTGCTGTGAGGTCGGGGAAAACATCAACTTCCATATCTTGTGCAATGAATACACCTCCCAGCAAAATAATTACTGATATGATTATTACAAGCAATCGATTTTTTAATGATGAATTTATAATTTTTTCTACCATTTATGCTAATTAAGAATTAATAATTAAAAATTGGCTATCGCCTGAAAATATGTAGGTTCTATAATTTGAAAAGTAAATTATTTAACCTAAGTTAGGGCTACCAGTTTTAAGTTAGACGCTTTTTAACCGCAAAGTTACACAAAGTTTGACGCAAAGTTTCGCAAAGTTTTGC
>JAOZVK010000588.1 GCA_029938185.1 Bacteroidales bacterium
GAAACTTCGCAAGCTACGTTCCTGAATTAAATTGACGACACAAAGCCCGAAACCGATATGCACTATTGCAAAAACAGAAATATAAAAAGTGAAAATAGCACGATTGGATAATTATTTAAACAAAAAATGAAATATTTTTGCAGTCGATATGAAATTAAAAACACGAAAGGAAGAATATCAAGAAAAAAAACTCATTGTAAGTGAACATATACGTAATAATCTGAACAAAAGAATTACTATATCCGAACTTGCCAATATTGTAAATATATCACATTATCATTTTCAGCGGATAATGAAAGCAATCCTTGGCGAAACTGTCGGAAATTTTATTATCAGAACAAAATTAGAAACTTCGGCATTATTACTAAACTATACAGATATTGAAATTCAAGATATTGCCCATAAAGTTGGATATGATAATCAACCTGCATTCAACAAAATTTTTAAACAATACTACAAAATAACCCCGTCTCAATATCGGAAAAATAAAAAAAATATTATTCTCCAAAATACCGATAATTTTAATGAAATTAATTTAAGCCCACCACAAATAATCAGAACTCCTGAAAAAAATGTCATATACATTCAAATAACAGGAGAATACGGCAATAATAAATATGCAAAATCATGGAACAAATTAAGTAACTTTATAAAAGATAACAAGTTATTTGATTTTGGAACTGAATGTTTCGGAATAAGCCACGATGACCCGGAAATTACCCCAAAAGATAAATGTAGATACGATGCTTGTATTACAGTTAATCAGAAAGTTAAGCCAAGCGGAGAAATAGGAATAAAAAAAATTAATGGAGGTAAATTTGCTGTTTTCCAATACAAAGGGAGTTATGATAACTGGGGCGATATTTACGATAATATTTATAATAAATGGCTGTTTGAAAGTGATTTTGAATTAAGAAATATTCCGGCTATGGAAAAATATCCTGCAAATCCTAACATAACTGAAACAGACATATTGGAAATTGAAATATATTTACCCGTAAAATAATAATAAAACCGAACTAATTTTTAACCCTTAATTTATATAATAAGATGAAGAAAATAATTTGTACATTATCAATTTTTTCAATAATATTGAGTGCCTGCACCGATAGCGGGAAGAAAGCAGAAACAAGTGATGCGAGAAAAGTTGAAGTAGTTGAAGACAGTAAGGCTGCAAATTTTAATATAATAGAAACTGAAAGTTTCATTAACTGGAAAGCCTCGCATCTCGGCGGTATTCAGCCTCGCTTTGGAAAAATTAAAATTAAAAATGCAAATATATCTGCAAGTCCAGATAAAATTGTGAGTGCAAGTTTTGATATAGAGATGAACTCTTTAACAGTCGAAAGTATAGAAGACCCAAAACAAAACAAAGAATTAACAACTCATCTTAAAAGTAGTGATTTTTTTAATATCGAAAAATATCCGGTATCGAGATTTCAAATGACAGAAATTAAATCAACAAAAGGTGAATATAATTCCGTAGTAACAGGTAATTTAACAATATTAGATATTACAAAAAGCATTACATTTAATGCAAATATAAACACATCAAATTTTGAAATTTCTGTTAAGTCTGAAAACTTTACGGTAAACAGAACTGATTGGAATTTAACATACAACGTTGAAGGAACAGAAGGAGTGCCGACAGATTATCTTATTGCAAATGAAATAGGTTTTGAAATTGATATAAAAATAAAAAAATAGAAAATGCCCTCATTGAGGGTTTTATAACTAACACATAGTAAACCTCTTTACAAAAGAGGGTATTAAAAATAAACCATAATACAGATGAAAAAATCAAAACTATTTATTATTTTATTAGTAAGTGTATTATTTGTTTTGCCAAACAGCATGAAAGCACAAGAGACAAATGAAAAAAATGAATTAAGTTTATTCGTTTTTGCCGATATTACGAGTAAATATCTATGGCGTGGAATGGACAGTCCGGCAACACTAAGTTTTCAGCCCGGAATAAGTTTCAGCAAAGGAAATTTATCGTTTGGAGCTTGGGGAGCTACCGATGTTTTGGACAAAAGCCGAGAATTTGACTTAAATATAAACTATTCAATTAAGGGATTTACATTTACACTTTCTGATTATTTTTTCAACCCTCAAAAAAAATATTTTAATTTTAAAAGCGAAACAACCGGACACAGCCCTGAATTTGCTATTTCGTATATGAATGAAAAATTTCCTTTAAAAATTTATGCTGGAACAATGCTTTGGGGAGAAGATAAAAAAATATTTTATGATACAAACGAAACAGATTTGAAAAAAAATAATTATTCTACCTATTTTGAACTGAGTTATAGGTTTGAAATACAAGGAAATAGTTTTAATCTTTTTGCAGGAGCAACACCATTTACAGGAATGTATGGTAATGATTTTGCAGTAGTTTATACAGGAGTAACAGCAACTCATAATATTACAATAACCGAGAAGTTTTCATTACCCATATATTCTACTTTTGCAGTAAATCCGCAAACAGAAAAATATTTTGTAATGCTCGGTATAAAATTACAATAGCTAAATTTAAAAAACATGAAAATAGTAATTTTTGGAGCAAATGGACTAACCGGCAACGAATTAGTAAAACAAGCATTAGAAAATGAACATAATGTAACTGCATTGGCTCGAAATCCAAGTTCAATTGAAATAAAATATGAAAACTTGGCGATTAAGCAAGCAAATATTCTATCTGTAAATTCTTTTGAAAATACATTTAAAAGGGGCAGATGTAATTATCAGCACAGTAGGAACAGGAGCAAGTATCAAAAAAGTGCAACGATTCAGAATCGTTTCATTAATGCATAAAAGGTTTCTATGCCTAATTCTATATCGCATATTTTTTCCTTTACCGCCTAATTTTCATCTGTCAGAATAGAGAATTAGTAAGTTTAATTTGATTTAATTAAGATTTTTTTTTTTCTTATGCCTATTTCTTTTATAAAAATTATTACTCTATCCTGTTTTTTGCGGAGCAGGTTTATCTCCTTCATTATATATTTTTCTCAGTTATATTTATATTGAGTTTTATGCTCTAATACAGAATCTAATAATTTCTGTTCTATATGCCCAAAGTATAAAAATGCAATTAACATTTTCCATATATGTTTGATGGAAAATTTTCCTTTAAGTATTAGAAACTTCTTGCTTCTTTCCAGTAACTGGTTAATCATATGTGCAATCTGAAGCAATTGATAATAATTTTTTCTGGCATTAAAATTTACTCTCGAATATTTATGATTTAAAGAGTAGTCATTGTTTTTTTGTGTATTAAAACCCTCGTTTTCTATTTTCCAACGAAGACGACCTCCAGAACTAATCTCACAATAATTACTTAAATGTTGCACAAAAACACATAAAATTAGTTAAGAAACAGAATCAT
>JAOZVK010000128.1 GCA_029938185.1 Bacteroidales bacterium
ATAAGGTTTTAAATCCCAAAAGTGTCAAGCGATAAATGAAAAATGCCAAAATTTCGTTACAATAAAATATATTCAGATACAAATAACAATGAGTTTATTGAGGGTGATATTTTTGTTACCTTAGTACATTTGAAAATTTTTAAGGAGTCGAATGTCCCTTTAAATGAAAGGCAAAAAATAATATTATACTAACTTAGGTTAAATAATTTACTTTTCAAATTATGTAAAATCCTTATTTTCATGCGATAGCCAATTATTATTAATTATTAATTAGTATATCAGCTATAAAAATAAACAATAAAATAACAATAGATGAGATGGCTGAAGAATTTCAGGTAAATATTAAAACAATAAAACGTGATATTAGCAAACTTCAAGAAGCAAATGTTATTGAGCGAATAGGCAGTAAAAAAACAGGATATTGGAAATTATTAATAAATGATAAATAAATTATATTGTTAGTATGTTAATAGAATGCGTAAGCAACAATAAATAGGTCGAAGACCTTATAAACCATTATAATATGAAAAAATTTGCATTAATAGGAGCGGCAGGATACATTGCCGTCAGACATTTAAAAGCTATAAAAGAAACCAGTAATATTTTGATTTCGGCTTTGGATAAGAATGACAGTGTAGGAATTCTTGACAGTTATTTTCCAAATGCTGATTTTTTTACAGAATACGAACGCTTTGATAGGCATGTAGATAAGTTGAGCAGGACAGACAAAAAAATTGATTACATTTCAATTTGTACTCCAAACTATTTGCACGATTCACACATTAGATTCGGTTTAAAAAGAAATGCAGATGTTATATGTGAAAAACCTTTGGTTCTTAATCCGTGGAATGTTGATGCTCTTCAAGAAGTAGAAAACGAAACAGGACAAAAAATAAATAATATTTTGCAATTACGATTACATCCAAGCATAATTGCTTTAAAAGAAAAAATAGCAAATGCTCCAAAAGATAAAATATATGATGTTGATTTAACATATATTACATCTCGCGGTCATTGGTATTTTGCCAGCTGGAAAGGCGATATGATGAAAGCTGGTGGAGTGGCAACAAACATTGGTGTACATTTTTACGATATGCTTAGTTGGATATTTGGCGATGTAGAGAAAAATATTGTACATATTCTTGAACCGAAAAGGGCATCTGGCTTTTTACAATTAAAAAATGCAAGAGTAAGATGGTATCTGAGTGTTGATTTCGAAGCTGTACCTGATGAAATTAAAGCAAAAGGACAAAGAACTTTCCGTTCAATAACTGTTGAAGGTGAAGAAATTGAATTTAGCGGAGGTTTTACTGATTTACATACTAAAAGTTACCAAAAAATACTTGAAGGTAAAGGCTATGGATTGCAAGAAGCAAAAAAGAGTATAGAAATTGTGTACAATATCAGAAACGCAAGTCCAATTGGTTTAAAGGGAGATTATCACCCATTTGCTAATAAAGAAATTGAATATCATCCATTTTATAAAAGAAATACATTAAGATAATGCAAATAATTGACAAAATAATTTCGAAGGAAGCAAAAATTTCAGTCATAGGTTTAGGTTATGTTGGTTTACCTGTTGCACTTGAATTTGCGAAAAAATGCTCAGTAATCGGCTTTGATATTAAGGAAGAAAGAGTCGAAATGATGAAAAATAATATAGACCCTAGTAAGGAACTTATTGCCGACGATTTCAAGAATACTGATATAGAATTTACGGCAGACTATTTGGATTTAAAACAGGCTAATTTTCATATTATTGCAGTACCAACTCCAATAAACGAACATAGACAACCAGATTTAAGACCATTATTAAGTGCGTGTAAAACAACTGGAAAAATTTTAAAAAAAGGCGATTATATTGTTTTTGAATCAACTGTATATCCAGGTTGCACTGAAGAGGATTGCGTTCCTATTTTGGAAAAAGAATCTGGTTTAAAATACATAAGCGATTTTAAAGTTGGTTTTTCTCCAGAAAGAATAAACCCTGGCGACAAAGTAAATACACTTACGACTATAATAAAAGTAACGTCAGGTTGTGATGAAGAATCAAGCGAACAGATTGCGCAAGTATATGAAATGATAATTAAAGCTGGCGTGCATAGAGCAAGCTCTATAAAAGTTGCTGAAGCTGCAAAAATTATAGAAAATACTCAAAGAGATGTAAATATTGCATTGATGAACGAACTTTCAATAATTTTTAACAAATTAGATATAAACACATACGAAGTATTGGAGGCTGCTGGCACCAAATGGAATTTTTTGAAGTTTTCCCCCGGTCTTGTTGGTGGACATTGTATTGGAGTTGATCCTTATTACTTGGTTCACAAAGCAAAACAGTTAGGTTATCATCCACAGATAATAAACTCAGGACGATTTGTAAATGATTCGATGGGTGGATATGTAGCAAAACAAACTGTTAAAATACTTCTTGCACAGGATAAGCATTTAAAAATATCTAAAGTGCTTGTTATGGGAATAACATTTAAAGAAAATGTAAGCGATATTCGTAATTCAAAAGTTGTTGATCTTATAAGAGAATTGCGATCATACAGAGTAAATGTTGATGTAATTGACCCTTATGCTTCAATAGAAGAAGTAAAACAGGAATATAATATTGATATTACTAATAATATTGCTGATGATTATGATGCAATTATTGTTGCGGTTAACCACAAAGAATATGCTAATTTAGAAGAACAATACTTTAAATCAATTTTAAAAGATAAAGGTGTCTTTATAGATATAAAAGGTATATTCAAAAATAAAATAACTGATTTAGTTTATTGGAGTTTGTAAAAACTATTTTAAGGTCTTCGACCTATTTAATGTGGCTTACGCATTTTTATAAACTACTATCACGTAGCCAATTGTACAAAAATAAATGCAGAAAAACTTTTGTAAGACTACTTATACTGTTATAATTAATGAAAAAAATAGCAATATTACAATCAAATTATATCCCATGGAAAGGGTATTTTGATTTAATAAATATGGTTGATGAATTTGTGTTATATGATACTGAGCAATATACACGAAGGGATTGGCGAAATAGAAACAAAATTAAAACTATGCATGGCGTTTTGTGGTTAACAATTCCTGTTGCTGTTAAAGGTAAGTTTGATCAAAAAATAAATGAAACTAAAATTAGTGATAACAAATGGTGTAAAAAACATTGGACTAGCTTGAATAATAATTATGCAAAAACAAAATACTTCAATCATTACCAAAATATTTTTGAATCATTATATACCGAAAATAGCGAAATATATCTAAGTAAGATAAATCATCAGTTCATTAAAACAGTCAATAAAATACTCGGAATAAAAACAAAAATAACTTGGTCTGCTGATTATGAAACAAAAGGTGAAAAAACAGAAAAATTATTAAGCATTTGTAAACAAGTAGGAGCAACAGAATACATCACAGGTCCTGCTGCAAAAAAATACTTTGATGAAAAATTATTTGAACAAGAAAATATAAAAGTTACATGGATGGATTATTCCAATTATTCAGAATATAATCAATTATTTCCACCTTTTGAACATGGAGTTAGTATTTTAGATTTAATTTTTAATGAAGGTGAAAATGCAACAAAATTTATGAAAAGTTTTTAAATAATGAATAAAGTAGAGCTTTCGATTGTTACAACTATGTATTATTCTGCTCCGTACATAGAAGAGTTTTATACACGTATTTCAAAATCTGCAAAAAAAATTACAGATAACTACGAAATTATTTTTGTAAATGATGGTTCGCCTGATAATTCATTAGAAACATCATTAGAGTTACAACAAAATGATAAAAAAGTAAAAATAATTGATTTATCTAGGAATTTTGGACATCATAAGGCAGTAATGACAGGTTTAGCAAATGCAGAAGGAGGATTTATATTTTACATAGATTTAGACTTGGAAGAATACCCTGAATTATTAGAATTATTTTGGAAAGAATTAAAACAAGAAAAAGATACAGATGTTATATTCGGAGTACAAAAAAAGAGAAAGGGCGGTATTGTGGAAAAACTAAGTGGAGCACTTTTTTTTGATTTGTTCAATTTTTTTTCATATACAAAAATACCCAAAAATTTAATAATGGCTCGCTTAATGACTATACGTTATGTCAAAAATTTAATTAAACATAAAGAACGGGAATTAGTATTTGCTGGATTGTGTGCAATTACAGGGTTTAGACAAAAACCGATTGTAGTAAAAAAGCATTCAAAAGGCTCTACAACTTACGGATTAAGAAAAAAAATCAACCTCGCAATTAATTTTATAGCTTCATTTAGCAGCAAGCCTTTAGTATTTATTTTTTATCTTGGCTTATTTATTACAATTTTATCATTTGTTTTTGTCCTTTTTCTTGCAATAAAAAAAATCTTTTTTAATGTAGCAGTTGGTTGGACATCATTAATTGCTTCAATATGGTTTGTAGGTGGCTTAACTATTTTTTCGATAGGAATTATTGGTATATATTTATCTAAAATTTTTATTGAAGTTAAACAAAGACCATTCACAATTATTAAAGAAAAATATGGATTTGATGAGTAAGTTAATAAAAGACATAGATAATTACTATTCAGAAAAAATCACTAATTTTGGAGCGACACCAAAGGGTGTTGACTGGAATGATTTTTCAACTCAAAACATTAGGTTTAAACAACTTTTAAAAGTTACAAAAAAAAACACCCCTTTTTTAATAAACGATTTAGGTTGCGGATACGGCAGTATAATTGATTATTTAAGTGAAAACAATTTTCCTGATTTTGAATATACCGGCTATGACTTTTCCGAAAAAATGATAAATGCCGCAAAAGAAAAATATTCTAAAAATACAAACTGTAAATTTTACAAAATTAACTCAGAAAATGAGCTTAAACATGCAAACTATACAATAGGAAGCGGAATTTTTAACGTAAAAATGCAATATAAAGAGAATGAATGGTTGTCATACATTTTAAAAACAATTGAAGCTATGGATAAGTATAGCTTTAAAGGTTTCTCTTTCAATATACTGACAAAATATTCCGATAAAGAATATATGAGAGATGACCTATATTATGCAGACCCACTTTTTTTCTTTGACTATTGCAAAAGAAACTATTCACGAAATGTTGCTGTTTTACACGACTACGAATTATACGAATTCACAATATTAGTAAAAAAATAAAACTATGGCTAAAATAATAATTTTCGGAACAGGCGATATTGCTCAATTAGCAAGCTACTACTTTCAAACAGACACTCATCATGAAGTAGTTGCTTTTACAGTTGATAAAGAATACATAAAAGATGAAAGCTTTGAGAACAAACCTGTAGTGCCTTTTGAGGAAATTGCCGAGAAATATCCACCGGCTGATTTCAGCATGTTTATAGCTGTCAGTTACGCTAAAATGAATAAAGTGCGGGAACAGAAGTTCAATGAAGCAAAGCAAAAAGGATATAAATTAGAATCTTATATAAGTTCAAAATGTTCTTATTTATCTCAATTTAAACCAGGAGATAATTCTTTTATTTTGGAAGATAACACAATACAGCCTTTTGTAAAAATCGGCAAAAATGTGATATTATGGAGTGGTAATCATATCGGACATCACTCTGTTATAAAAGATAACAATTTTATTAGCTCTCATGTTGTAATTTCAGGACACTGCACTATTGAAGAAAATTGTTTTCTTGGAGTAAATTCAACATTAGCTCACAACATCACCATTAGAAAAGAAACACTGCTTGGAGCAGGAGCAGTGATTTCAAAACACACAAAAGAAAAAGCAATTTATGTTCCTCCTAAAACAATTAAATTAGACAGAACGAGTGATAAAATAAAGCTATAATCTATGAAATGGAAAAAACTTGGTCTTGTATATGATAAGGGGAAATATAATTCTGTACCGATGGCACATTTTATATCTGAAAACGTATTACGCATTTTTTTTACTTCGAGAGATATGAATAATCAATCCTTACCTTTTTTTGTTGAATACAATATAGAGAAAAACAAAATATTAAAGGAACAAAGTATTAGTATTCCTTTAGGCCGTTTAGGAACTTTTGATGAAAATGGAGTAATGCCTACTGAGTGTATTCAAAAAAATAACAAAATATACTTATATTACATTGGTTGGAATGTAGGAAAAACAGTTCCATTTAGGAATGCAATAGGTTTAGCAATTAGTAAAGATAATGGAGTACATTTTGAAAAATACTCGGAAGGTCCTATTTTAGATAGAAGTGTTCATGATAAATCTTTTGTTGCAAGTTGCTGTGTTTATAAAGAACAATTTTTTTACAGAATGTATTATCAATCTTGTGATAAATGGGAAAGTCGAGATAATAAATTAAGACATTCATATAATATAAAATATGCTGAATCAAAAGATGGAATTAATTGGCAAAGAAATGGCAAAGTTGCAATAAATTTTCGTTATAAAAATGAATATGCTATTTCGGTACCGAGAGTTCTCAGAGATGATAATATTTACAAAATGTGGTATTCATATAGAGCAAGTAACAGAACGGAGACTTATAGAATAGGTTATGCCGAATCAGAAAACGCAATAAAATGGACGAGAAAAGACGAAGAGGTTGGAATTGACGTGTCAAAAACCGGCTGGGATAGTGAAATGATATGCTATCCTTATGTTTTCGACCATAAAGGGGAGCGTTATATGCTATATAACGGTAACGATTACGGAAAAACAGGTTTTGGTATAGCAATTTTAGAACAAGATTAAAATTGAAAATATGAATGCATATGTATACTAAAGTGATTAAGGTTTTCGGATTAGATGTTAGTATTTTCAAAAGTTTGGAATATTAATCCTATAAATTTTATAGTTTAATATTTGTGTTGTTTTATATTATTGATAAAACTCATTATCAGTTTTTCAAAGTCTTCAAATTAAGGATAATACTTTGTATTTTTAACTTTTACACATAAATTTCTATAAACATTCTATAAGATTTAGATTTTGTGAATATGGAGATAAGTATCTCCGATTTACTCTGTTCTGATTATTAAGCCATTCTGTTAGAACTTTATTTTTATTAGTACATGCATTATCTACAAAAAACCATATACTCTACTCCTCTTGGATATAGTTTAATAATATCAAAATTATTATTTGTTGGAGGTTTGATTATGCTAATGTTAGGTATTATAGGAGAATATATAGAAAAAATTTATATTAATAATATAAGCACCCTTACAAAAGTTCTTACATATTTACTTTTTTGTAATTTACTGATTTAACGAATTTTGCGCAAGTGCGTAAGCAACATTAAATAGGTCTTAGACCTTACCTCAATATGTAGTTAAAGAATATCTTAACTTTGATTAATACTATAAAAATGGGTTATCTATATATTTTATTAACAATTATCTTCACTGTTTATGGTCAATTAATATTAAAATGGCGTTTAAGCCTGAAAGGAGAAATGCCCGAAGGATTTGCTAATATAATAATCTGGTTTGTAAATGTTTTTTGGGATATATATGTAATTTCAGGTTTTGTAGCTGCTTTTTTTGCAAGTATAGCATGGATGGCTACACTAACAAAATTCGAATTATCCTACGCTTATTCGTTTATGAGTTTATCATTTGTGGTGGTTTTCTTTTTAAGTGTTATCTTTTTTCAAGAAACTGTCAGTTGGCAAAAAATATTGGGTTTGTTATTAGTAATTACAGGTTTGATAATACTCTCTCGAAAATAAAAAAAAATTACAATGAAAAAATATATAAATTTTGTATCAACAAATTTAATTTTAAAAGATGAAATATGGTTTTCTAAAGATAAAACAGAAATATCATTTCCACATGAAGGGCATGATTCGTGTTATCAAATAGAAGAAAACAGTTTTTGGTTTAAACACAGGAATAATTGTATCACATCAGTTATAAACTTATTTATGACTAAAAAAGTATTATTTGATATTGGTGGAGGGAATGGTTTTACTTCTCTTGCCTTAGAAAAAGAGAATATAGAAACATTTCTTGTGGAACCAGGTATAGAAGGAATATTGAATGAAAAAAAAAGAGGATTGAAAAATTTAATTTGTTCAACAATTCAAGATGCTTCTTTTAAAGAGAATAGTATTCCAAATATTGGAATTTTTGATGTACTTGAACATATTGAAAATGACATAGGTTTTTTAAAAGACTTATATCAAGTATTAGATAATGAAGGGAAATTATTTATAACAGTTCCTGCTCATAAAGTATTATGGTCTAACGAAGATGATTATGCAGGACATTTCAAACGATATACAATAAAACAGTTAAACAAGATATTAATAAAAGCTGGCTATGAAATAGAATATTCAACATATTTTTTTTCAATTTTGCCCTTTCCTATATTTTTTTTTAGAACAATACCATCTCTATTTACAAAGAAAAATAATGGCAATTTAGAAAAAGAGCAAAAACAACACAAAGCAGGAAAATTACAAAATATTTTAGATAAAATTTGGGAAAAAGAAATTTTGCTTATCAGAAAAGGTAAAAAAATCAGTTTTGGTGGTAGTTGTTTGATAGTTGCAAAAAAGAAATAAAAATGATTGGGTTCAACAAACCATACTTGACAGGCAAAGAAGCTCACTATATTTCCCAAGCCGTATATAAACACTCTCATATTTCTGGCAATGGTGTATTTAAAAAAAAATGCCAATCTTTTCTTGAAAAACTTATGGTTTCAAAAAATATTATTGACGATGAGTTGTACAGATGCTCTCGAAATTATATCTAAACTGTGAATTATGAATGATAAGAATTTAGATACAAATAAAAACCTGTTTGCCGAAATAAAAAATCTAATAGAGCAAGGCAAACAACAAGTTGCCCAAGCAATAAACGCAGGCTTAACTGCTACCTACTGGCATATTGGAAAACTTATACAAGATGATATTTTACAAAATTCTCGTGCAAACTACGGGCAAAACATTTTGTTGAGACTATCTGAAAAATTGACCAAAGAATATGGTAAAGGTTGGAGCGAAAAACAACTACGACATTGTCTCCGTTTTGCGGAAAATTTTTCGGATATTCAAATTGTCTCTACACTGTGGAGACAATTCAGTTGGTCTCATTTTAAGGAAATAATTTATCTTAAAACAGATTTAGAAAGAGAATTTTACATCCAAATGTGTCGTATAGAAAAATGGAGTGTCCGAGCATTACGTAAAAAAATAGACTCTATGCTTTTTGAGCGAACTGCTATAAGTAAGCACCCATACAAAAGTTTTTACCTATTTAGTATAGAGCTTACTTTTTGAAATACCGTTTATTATATATCTTGCGTAAGCAATATTAAATAGGTCGAAGACCTTAAAAAGCCTGAAGAACTTGCAAAACTTGCAATTAAAGAGTTAAAAGAAGAAGGTAAGCTTTCTCCAGATTTGGTTTTCAAAGACCATTACGTATTAGATTTTTTAAATCTAAAGGATACTTTTGCTGAGAGTGATTTAGAATCTGCAATATTAAAAGATATTGAAAACTTTCTAATAGAACTTGGTGCAGGATTTAGCTTTGTTGCTCGCCAAAAACGTATGATAATAGATAATACAGACTTTAATCTTGATTTACTATTTTATCATCGTAAATTAAAAAGATTAATAGCTATTGATTTAAAAATGGGTAAATTTAAAGCTTCATATAAGGGGCAAATGGAAC
Source organism: Bacteroidales bacterium (assembly GCA_029938185.1). Taxonomy (GTDB): domain Bacteria; phylum Bacteroidota; class Bacteroidia; order Bacteroidales; family JAOZVK01; genus JAOZVK01. The sequence continues at coordinate 9,670 of JAOZVK010000128.1, forward strand.
TTTATTTGCGTTATCTGGAGAAATACGAAACAGAACAAGGAGAAGAAACTCCAATTGGTTTAATTCTTTGTGCCCAAGGCAATCAAGAACAAATTGAACTTTTGCAATTAGATAAAGCTAACATTAAAGTTGCTGAATATATAACAAAATATTTACCAAAAGAACTGTTGGCAAAAAAATTACATCAATTTACAATTGCTGCCCAAAAACTTATTGAAAACAAAAATATTAATAAAGTATGATAAGTTTCAACAAACCCTACCTAACAGGTAAAGAAACACATTATATCTATAAAGCTGTTTCTTCTGGACATATTTCGGGTAATGGCGAGTTTACAAAAAAATGTCAAAAGTTTTTTGAAGAAAAATATAAGTTCAAAAAAACATTGCTAACCACAAGTTGTACCGATGCTCTTGAAATGGCAGCAATATTAATAAATATTATGTCTGGTGATGAAATTATAATACCGTCATATACATTTGTTTCAACAGCAAATGCATTCGTTTTGCGAGGAGCAAAAATAATTTTTGCTGATAGCGAAGAAAACACACCCAATATTGATGTAGACAAAATAGAAGAGTTGATTACTGAAAAAACAAAAGCAATTGTTCTGGTTCATTATGCAGGTATGGCTTGCAATATGGATAAAATAATGTCAATTGCAGAAAAATACAATCTTTATGTAATTGAAGATGCAGCACAGGCTATTGATAGTTACTATAAAGGAAAACCTCTTGGCTCAATAGGTCATCTTGCAACATTCTCGTTTCACGAAACAAAAAACATACAATCTGGCGAAGGTGGTTTACTTGTTATTAACGATGAACAATTTACTGAACGTGCAGAAATAATTTGGGAAAAAGGAACAAACAGAGCTGCTTTTTTTCGTGGAGAAATTGATAAATATGGCTGGGTAGATATTGGCTCTTCTTTTCTACCTGCTGATATTGTTGCTGCATTTCTTTATGCACAGTTAGAAAATTTAGAAAAAGTTCAAGAAAGAAGAATTAGAAATTGGAAGTTATATTATAAAAATTTAAAAGAATTAGAAGAACAAGGATTTATTCAATTAGCAAAAATTCCAGCCTATGCAACAAACAATGCACACATGTTTTATATTGTTCTAAAATCCATTAAAGAAAGAACTAAATTAATTAATTATTTAAAAGAAGCTAAAATATTTCCTGTATTCCATTATTTATCTTTACATTTGTCTGAGTTTTATAAAAACAAACACGATGGTAGAAATTTAAAAAACAGTGATAAATACAGTGATACCTTGCTAAGGTTACCAATGTTTTTTGAATTAAAAGAAAAACAAGTTAATCATATCACTAAAAAAATTAAATTGTTTTATAAATAGAATTATATTTTTATGCAAAACTCTAAAGAACTATATCCTTTTTTTGAAAGGATATTACCACAAAGCGAAAAAGAAAAACTATTAAATCAAAGATCTAAAGTTATTTGGTTAACAGGTTTGTCTGGTTCTGGAAAAACAACAACAGCACTTGGATTAGAAAAAAAGTTACATCAAAATGGTTATTTATGCAAAATATTAGATGGTGATAATATTAGAACTGGTATAAACAATAATCTTAGTTTTACCAAAGAAGATAGAATTGAAAATATTAGAAGAATTGCAGAAGTATCTCTTTTGTTTTTACGCTGTGGTGTTATTACAATAAATGCTTTTGTAAGTCCTACAAATGAAATACGTGGTATTGCAAGAAAAATTATTGGTAATGATAATTTTATTGAAGTTTTTGTAGATACACCATTAGAGATTTGTGAAAAAAGAGATGTAAAAGGTCTTTATAAAAAAGCCAGAGAAGGAATAATAAAAAATTTCACAGGTATTAGTGCTCCATTTGAAATTCCTGAAAATACTGACCTGATAATAAAAACAGCAAACAAACAAATTGATGAAACAATAAGCGAAGTTTATAATTTTATTTTACCAAAAATTGAGTATTATACTTTAAATGGTACAATTATTCAATGATACAATGGTACAATACTTTGATTAA
>JAOZVK010000589.1 GCA_029938185.1 Bacteroidales bacterium
AACACGGTAGGCTTTATTTTCCTCACGGATTTCAAACCCTCTCATTGGCTTCACGAGCACGAGATTAGGAACATTGTCTCAGAGGCTTCGCACCAGCTAGGATACACCTTGTAAGCACGCTCTCCTGAGATACTGCTGACGGAACAACAGGATTAATCAAAACTCAAAGAACTCAGTTAATAAATCAGATACAACCCTTTGCAGGTCACGCAAGCCACTGCAATCAAGAAAATGATATAGCCTTTATTGTCATCATGTTACAGTAATTAATTTTAATTATTCACCTATCAAAATGAATGGAGACCAAAAATAAGGGTGCGAATATTTTCCGTCTTCAATCATTTTGCGTTTTGCTTCCGATAAAGGTTGTGCAAATTTAATTTGTTTTTTATTATCTAACAAATTTTCGTAAAAATTTATCATTAATTTTGAGGTGCTTTTGTCATTAACCGACCACAACGAAACTATAATATTTTTACTTCCAGCATAAAGTAAAGCTCTTGTTAATCCAATAACTCCTTCGCCTTTTGTTATTTTTCCGAGTCCTGTTTCACAGGCAGATAAAACAACAAGGTCAGCGTTAAAATTTAAGTTATAAATCTCACTTTGATATAAAATTCCTTCGTTTTGTAATTCTAACAAATGAGGTAAATTTATTAATTTTTTAATTGTTGTGCTTGTATCTTGAGCAAATAATATTCCGGATATTTCAGGTTTTTCTTCATTAACAAAACCATGTGTAGCAAAATGTAAAATTTTATAATTTTTCATTTCGTCTGATTTTACAAAATTTTCATTTGCTTCTTTATGTGTTTTTATTAATGCTTTTTTCCCTTGTTCTTCGTATAAATTAAAAATTATTTCAATTTCTATTTTTGAACCAGGCAATGATGAAACATATCTACCATCTGTTAAATAGCTACGTGTTTGTAAACTGTCTTTTTCTGAAATTTTAAAAGTTAATATTTCTCTTGTTTTTTTAGTTGTGCCTGCAATATTTTTATCATCAAATACAGGAGCAAATGCAATCCAATCATTTAAAGGAGTTATTTCAACCTTATCTGTTCTTTCCTTTGGTTTTGTTTGCAGAAACAAAGTTGCAGAATAACTGTAACTAATATTGTAATCCTTGATTAAATACGGCATTTCTGCAAAATACGTTTTATTTTTCCAGTTAGTCCATTCTCCACTGTATTTTTGAGTGTGAAAAGTTTCGAAAGGAATTGTTGCAAGCTCGCCATCCAGAATTATTATTAAATTTTCAATATCGTAAAATATTCCACCTTTGAGAAATTCTTGTATTTCGGGGGGGAATAATAAGTTATATAATTGAAACGCAAATAGTTCGTATATATCTACACTCCCATGTATTCCAGCAAATAATTCGCTTTGTAATAAGTCTGGGTTAGAAATAACAAAACGGTACATATCTATTTTTTCATGTAAAGATGTTTCATGTAAGGTTTCTACAATAGAAACTTGTGTAACAATAAAATCTTTTTTTGATATTGCAAAAATTGTTATTGTGCTGTCTCCAATTAGATAACTTAACATTGCTGTTTTTTTATCAAGCAAGTTAGAAACTTGCTCTACTGTTGCTGGAGAATTATTATATTTAAGATTATAATAATCCGGATATTGTGTTTCAAAAACAACAATCAAACTATCGTAAGAACGATTTGCTTTAAATAATCTATCGCTCCATATATTTGCTATACTGTCGTTTTTTTCATTATTTTTTAGGTTGATATAATTTGCAATATCAATACTTAATTTATGTTCCAAATTTAGTAATGTGTCGGGTATTCCTGCAAAATTTAGAGCTTTTGCACCTGCAAGTGCTTCGAGTAAAACCGATGATTTGTTTTTTTCTGAAAAATAAAATGCTTGTTGTAAATATTCTTGTTTGTTTGTTTGTTGATATAATTGTAAACAAACATTAACCGCTCTTTTATAGATTTCTGTTACTTGTTCTCCGAGAGCGAGTTTATCTGATTTTGTTGTTATTTCTTGACGAGCTTTTGTTATTAAAGTATCGCAGGCTTGGTAATGACGCAATGCGTGTTGAAACCTTACAAGGTTTTGGAAACTTTGTAAGGTTTTTGCCGTGTCTGCATAAATTTTGGCTTTAGCTTTTAAACTTCTTAATAATTCTTTATGTACAATATAATTTTTCATTACAGGCACTTTTGTAACATTTACAGTATCATTAAAATTATGTAAAACCGCTGCTATTCCTTTTTGGTAGTACTTCAAAGCTTTGTAGTATTCTGATTTATCTACGTAAACATTTCCGATATTATTGTAAGTCATTGCAACATCATCATGTTTTTCACCAAGTAGTATTTTTTTTATTTTCAAACTTTTTAAATAATATTCCAATGCTTTGTCGTATTCTGCTTTATTCCTATAAACATTTCCGATGTTGTCGAAAGACATTGCCAACTTAACATGTTTTTTCCCGAGTAGTTCTTTTCTTATTTTCAAACTTTTAAAATGAGATTCTAATGCTTTATCATTTTCGGATTTATTCCAGTAAACAAGTCCGATATTATTGTAAGAACCTGCAACATCAACATGTTTTTCACCGAGTAGTTTTTTTCTTATTTCCAAACTTTTTAAATAATATTCTAATGCAATATCATATTCGGATTTATGATGATAAACAACCCCGATATTGTTATAAGACCATGCCACTTGAACATGTTTTTCTCCGAATAGTTCTTTCCTTATTTTCAAACTTTTAAAATAATATTTTAATGCTTTATCATATTCGGATTTATTATTGTAAACAAGTCCGATATTGTTGTAAAGCTTTGCTATATTAACATATTTTTCCCAGAATAGTTCTTTCCATATTTTCAAACTTTTAAAATAATATTCTAATGCTTTATCATATTCGGATTTATTATTGTAAATCAGTCCGATATTGTTGTAAGACATTGCCATATCAACTTGTTTTTCTCCAAGCAAATCTTTTCTTATTTTCAAGCTTTTAAATTGATATTCTAATGCTTTATCATATTCGGATTTATCTTTGTAAACAACTCCGATATTATTGTAAGACATTGCCACATCAACATGTTTTTCTCCGAATATTTTTTTTCTTATTTTAAGTGCTTTCGTCCAATAAAATAATGCTGAATCAAATTTTGATTGATAATAATACGGAAAAGCAAGCAAATGGTAGGAATCAGCTACAATGGTATCTTTTTCGCTAATTTCTCTTGTTGTTATTTCTATTGCTGATTTTATAATATTTATTGCTTTGTCAAATTTCCATTGTTTTTGGTAGCATTGTCCGTGTTTTGTTTCACTCCATAAGTATTTATAACCAAAACTTAGCCAAAGTTTTGAATTTTGACAAACTTGAAAGTATTTAG
>JAOZVK010000129.1 GCA_029938185.1 Bacteroidales bacterium
TATGATTAAAACTACTTGAAAAACAAGACTGTCCAACTTCTGACGGGTAGCCTTAAAAACTATATGTAAATAATCTAACAAAAGTTTTTCGACATTTATTTTCGTACAATTAACTACATGTCAGCTATTTTATAATAATGCGTAGGTCACATTGAATAGGTCGAAAAACTTTCGTATTGGTTTTACATGACTAAATTCACAAAATATATGCCATATAAAATTATAAGCTTATATACCTAATTTAATATTGCTTACACATGATATAGAAACAACAAATTAGAAATTATAAATTACGGATTATGTGTAAACCAATTCGTAATTTAGAATTCGTCATTTCAATGGCAACTATAATAAGTAGGTTATTGTATAAAATCGACACTTTGTAAAGTTGTAACTTGCTGTAATTCTGGGGTAAGCAAAATTGTTAATTGTCCATTATTCATTGTTAATTACTTATAAGTACTTATACAATAGTTTTTCGACATTTACTTATTCATAACATTCTGATTAAATTGTCTTTGTACTAATGCGTAAGCAACTATAAATTAGATCGAAGACTTAAGGCAAATCACAAATAATAATTAACAATTTGCACTTGTTCTTTTAACCTTTAACGGCTTCAAAAAACACTCAAATATTCCCGATATTATCGTATTTTTTGAATTGTTAAAGCTTAAAATACCTGCGTGCAAATTGGCTAATTATTTATTGTGAATTGCCTAATTCCTTAGTATATGTCAAATTTTTGTAAATACATTGGCATTATTTTTATTTTATTATTACCAAGACCAATTTCTTTAAGTTTTAGTTTACCATATTCGGCAGGTATTACACTTAATTGATTATTATAAAAATTGAATTCTTTGGCATTAGATAACTTACTTAGTTCTACGGGTACAGATGACAACCTATTACCTGATGCATCAAGTAATTTGAGATTAGTTAGTTTTCCTATTTCTGTGGGTAGTTTAGAGAATCTGTTAGATGATAAATGTAAATTAGTTAAACTTTTTAGTTTTCCGATTCCAGACAAACTCGAAAATTTATTATTTGCAAGTCCAAGAATTTTAAGATTTTTCATATTGAAGCTTTCTTTTGGTAATACTTTTAAACTATTATCATCAAGATATAATTCCTTTAAACTCATAAGATTACCTAGCTCAGCTGGTAAGCCTGTTAGTTTATTACTTGCTAAATACAAATCTTGAAGATTAAGAAGTTCACCAATTTCTTTAGGGATACTAGTTAGTTGGTTAAATGAAAGGTCAAGTTCTTTTAAATTACGTAATTTACCTATTTCAATAGGAATTGATGTTAGTAGATTTTCAGATAAAAATATTGATTCAAGTTTTGCTAAATTACCTATTTCTATAGGCAATTCTTTTAATTTATTTTTTGCAAGTCCCAGTATTTTCAGATTTTTAAGTTTTCCAATTTCTTTTGGTAAACTTGTTAAGTTATTTTCATCTAAAAATAATTTTTGTAAATTAGTCAAATCGCCTATTTGGGGAGGAAGTTTGCTTATATTATTTTCATATAAATATAATATTTGTAATTTTTTTAATTTGCTTATACTTGCAGGAATTACACTTTGTCCTGAATATGTTAAGTCTAAAATATATACTTCATCAGGCAAAGCTAATGCTTCTTCAAGTACAGTAAAAACCTCATCGTTTTGTAATTGTTCTTCTGTATGCAGTTGTGCAATATTAGAAAAAGGAATAATAAATATGGTAATAAATATAAATATATTTTTATGTATATGTTTCATTTTTGCTCTTTTTAAAGTTTATTTGTACACAAATTAAATTTTTTATGGAATAAAAATTTGTTATATATTATACGTTGTATAAAAGATTTTAGTTTCACACTAAAACATGTTGTAAAACATACAAACCTGATTAAATACAGATATATAACATATTAGATATGAAAAACGCCAAAAAAAAAATATTAAGGAATCGTTAAAAAATAACTTTCCGATTTATTTTTTGTAAGATACTTATATTTAGGTGCAAACCAATTTGTCGTTTCCTAAATTAGTAATTTGCTTTTTTTATTAATTTTATTTTGAATAATTTTGTAATATTAATAAAAAAAGATTATTAATACAGTTGGTTATATTTATACTTTAAAAAGGTTCAATTATTCAATGATACAATTATACAAAATCATTGAATAATAACGTATAAATATATAAGTACTGTTACAAAGTTTTTCGGTATTCGCAGTTGCTTAATCGGCTGTAATACAGTTACATACAAAAACATTTAAGCCACACTAGGTCAAAAATCATAATAAATGTTATAAGTTATTAAGCAGAACATTGTATAATTGAATAACTGAACCATTAAGAGTATATCAAATACTGGAATATCGAAAAATATTATTTAAATTATAAATAAATTAACAAATTAATTCAAATGAAAAAAATATTAATAGCAAATAGAGGTGAAATAGCATTGAGAATAATGCGCTCGGCACATGAAATGGGAATAAAAACAGTTGCTGTATACTCCGATGCAGACAGAAAATCGCCTCATGTAAGATATGCAAATGAGTCGGTTTATATTGGTCAATCTGAATCAAGTAAATCATATTTACTGGGCGATAAAATTATCGAAATATGCAAACAGTTGAATGTTGATGGAGTGCATCCTGGTTATGGATTTTTATCAGAAAATGCAGAATTTGCCGAAAGAGTAGAAAAATCAGGTATGAGCTTTATTGGGCCTAGCTCCTACTCTATCAAAATTATGGGTGATAAATTATCGGCAAAAAATGCTGTTAAAGATTATAATGTACCTATGATTGAAGGAACAGATAAAGCTATTTTAAATTTAGAGGAAGGGAGAAAAATTGCATTACAAATTGGCTATCCTATTTTGATAAAAGCATCTGCTGGTGGTGGTGGAAAAGGAATGCGTATAGTAGAATCATTGGAACATGGAATTGAAGAGCAAATGAAACTTGCAATGAATGAAGCGCAGTCGGCATTTGGCAACAATTCAGTTTTTATCGAAAAATATATTTCATCGCCCAGACATATTGAGATTCAAATAATGGGTGACAAGCATGGAAATTATGTGTATTTGTTTGAAAGAGAATGTTCCATTCAGCGAAGACATCAAAAAGTAATAGAAGAAGCTCCTTCGGTAGTTTTGAGTGAAGAACTGAGGAAACAAATGGGAAAAAAAGCAATAGATGTTGCAAGAGCATGTAATTATGTTGGAGCTGGTACTGTTGAGTTTCTTTTAGATAGTAAAAATAATTTCTATTTTTTAGAAATGAATACTCGTCTTCAGGTTGAGCATCCTGTTACTGAGCTGATAACTGGTATTGATTTGGTTAAAGAGCAAATAAAAGTTGCAATGGGACAAAAGCTTGAATATACTCAACAAGATTTTAAAATAAAAGGTCACGCAATTGAAGCCCGTATTTATGCCGAGGATAGTTATAATAATTTTATGCCTGATATTGGCAACTTAACAGTATACAAAAGACCACAAGGTGCAGGTGTAAGAGTTGATGATGGCTACGATGAAGGCATGGATATACCTATTTACTATGATTCTATGATTTCAAAATTAGTTACTTACGGTAGCAATAGACAAGAAGCAATTGATAGAATGAAAAGAGCTATTAAAGAGTATAAAATATCAGGAATCGAAACCACCTTACCCTTTTGTGAATTTGTTATGAATCATGATTCTTTTGTTTCGGGAAACTATGATACTCATTTTGTTAAAAAACATTTCAACTCAAAAGCGAATAATACAGATTTACAAAGTTCTGAAATAGCATCATTATTTGCATTGCATTATATTGAGAATGTAAACAAAAAAACAAAAACAAACTTCAATGATAGTATTAAAAATAATTCTAATTGGAAGCAAAATAGAACTAAGACAAATTAAAATAATCATTTGTAGCTGTCCATAAAGTCTGTAATTTTATAGGTCATGCCTAAAGGTAAGGTCTTCGACCTATTTAATGTTGCTTACGCAAGATATATAATAAACAGTATTTCAAAAAGTAAGCTCTATACTGAAATAGGTAAAAACTTTTGTATGGGTGCTTATTTATGTAATTGGCTTGTTTATCAGCCCACGATTATCATTCGTGGGCTAGCTATATGTTGTCGATTTGCGATTTTATTGATTTTATGAAGTATACTCATAATTCACAAAATCGAATGTAAGGTCTTCGACCTAATTATAGTTGCTTACGTATTAACGTAAAGACTATTTAATCAAAAAGTTATGAATAAATAAATATCGAAAAACTTTTGTAACAGTACTTATAAACTGTTATGTGGAAATTGAAACTTGCCAAAAGAGGCAAGTTATTATTTTTCAACACCTTTAAGCATTGGTACAAAAACAAATTCACCAAATTTTTCTTTTTTATATTCATTTTCAGAAATTCTAATAATTGATGTCATTGTTTGAGAATAGCTATCTCCTATTGGAGCGACTAATACTCCTCCAATTTTCAGTTGTTGTTTCAACTCATCTGATATATAGGGGGCTGCCGCTGTAATTAATATTTTATTGTATGGTCCATATGTTGGTTTGCCAATGTAACCATCTCCATAAAAACAATGAGCTTTATAGCCATATTTATGAAAAAAAGATTGAGTTTTTAAAAAAAGTGAATATTGCCTTTCTATTGTATATACTTTTGCTCCCAGTTCTATAAGCACAGCAGTTTGATAGCCCGAACCAGTGCCTATTTCAAGAATTTTATCTCCCTTGTTTATTCCAAGTAACTGTGTTTGAAAAGCAACTGTGTATGGTTGCGAAATAGTTTGTCCTGCACCAATAGGGAATGCTTGGTCTACATATGCTTGTTCAATAAATCCACTTTCCATGAAAATGTGACGTGGAACTTTATACAAAGCTTCAATAACTCTTTCATCATCAATTCCTTTTCTTTGTATACCTTCAATTAATCTTCTTCTGGCACCTTTTGTTTTATAGTTATCAATCATTTTTTAATAAGTTAAAAGCTGAATTTTTGGCGATTACCTGAAAAACAATCGGTTATTAAAAATAAAATATTGTTTTTTGTAAAATTTATATATACTCTAAACGGATATAGTTTTAACATTAACAAACTGTTATTAATTATTAATCAAAGTATTGTACCTTTGTATCATTGTACTAGGCTTATAAAAATTAATAAATTACAACAATATTATTAGTTCTAATTTTATTCTTTTTTTTATTGTATTGCTTTTGCACTTTCAGGGCGTTTTTGCTTGCGAATGCATTTAGACATAGGGCGTTGCCCCATGTTAATGCTTATGCCCTTTTAAGGGCGAAAATAATCTACTAACGAAATAAAAAAACATTTTGGGAACTAATAAAAAACTTAAATAAGCTGTTTTGCTCGTATTTTTATAAGACCACCATTGTACCATTGTACCATTGAATAATTGTACCATTTAAAGTATAAAACTTAGCCTATTTTTCTATATCTTTAATCATTTTGTCAAGTTCACTTTTGTACGAAACAGCATTATCAAAATTAGAATCATCTCCAAATTCTTCATTCAACTTATCCAACTGATTTAAATACTCTTCTTTGTACTCTATGTCTTTTGTTATTTCTTCTAATTTATAACTATCAGTCATCGAGTCTGATACTGAAGATGTGTCATTGTCCAATTCTTTAAGTCTTTCGCTATGCGATTTAAGTTTATCTCCTCTGGCACTTTGTTTCATTGCATTATCAAGCTGCTGCTTGGTTTTTAGATATTCATTTTCAAGTTTTTCATACAACTTCATTTTAGATATTCTTAATTCAACTTGATTTATATATCCTTGTACAATTCTATCACATTTTTCTACAGTTCCTGTAGCTAGTTTAGAAGCATATTTTTTCTTAGTTTCACCATATTGTTCAAGAGCATTTTCTTTATATTTTTCGCGATAGAACGTTAAATTTGCATTTGGAAAAAAATCAGCATAAACATCAATAATTGCTTCAGCTGCCCAACCTTTAATTTTATTAATATCACGTTCTGCATCTCTTTTATCTTGTCTTGCTTTTTTCAGAGCCATAACTATTCTCTTTTCAAGACTATTTTCATCTTGTTCTGAGTTTTTGTCTTTTTTAAATAAATTCCAAATCATAAAGTAGTAATTTAAGAGGTCTTCGACCTATTTAATGTGGCTTACGCATGATATAAGGTCTTCGACCTATTTAATGTGGCTTACGCATTTTTACATATTGCTATGAAACAAGCTTTACATAAATAAGTAAAAACTTTTGTATGAGTGTTTGAGACACTCCTAAAAACTATGATTTTTTGTTGCTTTGAAAATTAAAAAAAGTCTTTAACTCATAGTTTTAGGAATGCCCTTTAATTACAATAATTGGCACTTCGAGCCTTTTATGCTGCTTATGCCTAAATAATTTATTCTAAAAATCTTATTCGTTTAAAAGAGATTGTTTAGCATTGTCAAGTTTTGCCTTTTCTTTTTCGTTTAGTTCAGGAAAACTTAAATTAAGTGACTTCATTTTCTCAACAATGATTTGTCCAATAGCTACTCTCGAAAACCACTTATTATCAGCAGGTATAATATGCCAAGGAGCATAATCTGTTGATGTATTATTAATAGCATCTTCAAATGCTTTTTGATAATCGTCCCAATAACCTCTTTCTGTTATATCGTTTGACGAAAATTTCCAATTTTTTTCCTGTCTATTAATTCGGTCAAGAAAACGATTCTTTTGTTCTTCTTTTGACACATTTAGAAAAAATTTCAGAACAATTGTTCCATTTTGATGTATATTTTTTTCAAAATTGTTAATTTGTTCATATCTGCTTTTCCAAAAATCATCATTCACATCACTTAGAGAATTTATAGTGGGTATTTGCTCTCCCAAAATATATTCAGGATGAACTTTTGTTACAAGAACATTCTCATAATGAGAACGATTGAAAATACCAATTTGTCCTCGCTCTGGTAAACATTTATAGTGCCTCCACAAAAAATCGTGTTCAAGTTCGTTTTTTGATGGTGCTTTAAAACTATAAACATTGCAGCCTTGAGGATTTATACCTGACATAACATGACGAATTGCTCCATCTTTGCCGGCTGCATCCATTGCTTGTAAAACTATAAGTAGTGAGTAAGTATCATCAGCATAGAAAACCTCTTGAAGATTTGATAATTCTTTTGTATTTTTTTTCAGGTCTTTTTTTGCACTATTCTTATCGTATTCACCTACATATTCAGGACTATAATCTTTTAGGGAAATTATATCTCCTTTGGGTACTATTATTTTATTTATATCAAACATATAGAATTGTTTTTATGGTTATACTTTAAAAGGTTCAATTATTCAATGGTACAATTATACAAAATATTGAATAATAACATATAAAGATTTAATAAAAGTAAAATTCTTAACCTAATTTAGTATATATATAAGTGAAAAATCAAAAATAACGAAATTTAGTCTATTTATTTATTTTGTCATTTTCACTAATATTAAAAATAAAAGTTAAGTAGTCTTACAAAAGTTTTTCGACATTTGTTTTTGTACGATTATTTATATGACAGCAATTTATAAAAATGCGTAAGCCACATTAAATAGGTCGAAGACCTTAATATTTTTGAGGAACAAATGTTTGTTCACTAATTGGAGGTCTAACATAACCTTTTAGTTCTTTTCTTGGTGGAAGAATAATTTTTTCTGGTGTTAAGTCTTTATATTTTATTGTTCCCAACAAATGACTAATACAATTAAGTCTAGCCCTTTTTTTACTATCAGCCTCAACAACATACCATGGTGAAATTTTTGTATCAGTATATGCAAACATTTCATCTTTAGCTTTTGAGTACTCAACCCATCTTGTTCTTGATTCTAAATCCATTGGACTTAGTTTCCATCTTTTTGTAGGGTCTTTTAAGCGAGACTGAAAGCGTCTCTCTTGTTCTTTATCACTTACAGAGAACCAATATTTTATTAAAATTATACCTGAGCGAATTAACATTCTTTCAAAGTTAGGACATGCTCTTAGAAATTCCCAATATTCATCATCAGAACAAAAACCCATTACTCTTTCGACTCCTGCTCTGTTGTACCAGCTTCTATCAAACAAAACCATTTCGCCGGCTGCAGGCAAATGAGCAACATATCTTTTAAAATACCATTGTGTTTTTTCGCGTTCGGTAGGTGTTCCGAGTGCTACAACTCTACATACACGAGGATTCAAACTTTGAGTAATTCTTTTTATTGTTCCTCCTTTTCCGGCAGCATCTCTGCCTTCAAATGCTACAACAACTTTAAGTCCTTTTTCTTTTATCCATGATTGCAATTTTACTAGCTCAATTTGTAGTCGAGCTAATTCTCTTTCATAATCTTTTAAGGATATTGATTTTGCTTTATGTCCCATATTATATTTATGTTTTTAAATTAATAACTAAAAAAAGTAAAGTCTTTTAAACTTTTTAATTTCAGAAGAAATAAGCTTTATACAAAATAATTTTTGCAAAAGAACTTATTAAGTAGCCTAACAAAAGTTTTTCGGCATTTGTTTTTACATAATTAACTATATGACAAGTATTTGTAAAAATGCGTAAGCCACATTAAATAGGTTGAAGACCTTACTTTACTTTTGATAAAAATGTACCTAATTTAGCATCAGCTTCTGCACTTTTGGCATCTTGTACATTTTCTTCGTAATAAACGTTTGCTTCAAATGAGTTGCGAACTCCAGTTGTCCATTCAACAAAAAATCTTTCGCCTGGAAATTCTACACCTAATTTAAGGTCTTTTTTTGAAGGAGACGAAATTGCTCTTTCAGTAAAAATTGGTAATTTATCATGTCTTTTTACTTTAGGTCTCTCAGATTCTGCTGCATACTTCCAACCAAGTGAATTTACAAAGTTGTTTATAATATTGGCAGATATTCTTGCAACTATATCAATATTGCTAGTAAGTTGAAATGTTTCAACATGTTCGCGAGTTGAATCGGCAATAAATTTTTTAAGATTAACTCTATTTTTATTTTTATTTAATTCTTTAATAATTAAATCCGCAATTTTCTTTTGTAAACCAAGGTTAAATAATATATCTTCAGATTTTAGAAGTTCAATATGTTCGAGCCACTTACTTAACAAATTTCCTGCAAATACAAATGCTTTGTCATGTATTTCATCTTTAATATTTTCATCATTTTTGGCTTCAACTAATGCTTTAATATCTATACCAGTATCTTCGAGTATCTGAACTAATGTAGCCTCATCATCAATACCAAAATAATCTTTTAGTTTATTCATGATACTGTCAGCTTCCTCACCTTCGTCGATACTTATAAATTGGTTAAGTAAATCAATTAAATCAACTGGAATTGTTTGACCTTGTTGGCTGCTTGCTTCTTGTTTAGTCTCGCCCGATAAGTCAATTTGTTTATTCATCATAAGGTCAAAATAAATTTTCCATGATAAATCATCAGAGATAACAAGTCTATCTAATAAATTTCCAAAAGTATTTTTTTCTTTTTGCATTTTCATCAGTCCCATAAATACTTGTGCTGCATTTATTCTGGCTCTTGAAAGTTTTTCTTCAATATTGCCACCTTGATAAAATGCCATTAGTTCTTGATGGAGGTCTTTTCGCAGTTCCGAAATTTGTGATCGTATTTGCTCTCTTTTGATTAATGGATCACAAGTTGGGGTCAAATATTTTACAATATAATTTATACCACTTTTATTTACTTGTGTTGCTTCTTGCCAAGCTTCTTTTGGTTTATGAAAATATTTTATAATATCAGGATGCTGAATAAATGAGTTCTCCATATCAACAAACTTTTCTTTATAATCCAGTTTAATTGATGTTTCTAATCCTGTTTCAGCTGATCCGTCGTATACATTTTTTGACCATTTTGGGTCTCTCAAAAGAAATAGGTTTTTGAAACTTGATGAATTATCCCATCGTTCAATCCATTTATCGCCAACTGATATTCCCATTTGGTCTGCAAAATTTGCTCCTACTCTTGCTGTCCATTTGCTATTATGTGGACCTAAATCTCCGGGTTTTTCTGTTGCTGGATTTCCTGCAAGTTCAATATTGAATTTGGTAAATACAACCAACAAAGGAATTAGTTTTTCTATATCATTTTGATGTACTAATGTTGCCAAAGTTCTTTCACGTTCCGAACGTTTTTGAGGCGAAGCTCCATGAGTATTTTTTATCCATTCGTACAAGAATTTAGGTAAATCAGCTACTTCAGGTTGCTTGTTATCCATACAAAACAAGAGTGTACTTATTTCGTAATTAAAATTGTATCTATCAAACAAAAATGCAACTTTTCCTCTAAGAAAAACTAAAAGTTTATCATCATTTTCTTTACCATTAAATGTATCTTCGGGTATTTGCTGTCTCGAACGTGCACCCGGAAAATCAAGAACATCAGCATCTTTAATAAAGGTTCTATTAGGGTGGTCAGCTGTTTCGGCAGGAAGTGGTAATATTACTTCGGCTGTTAATGCACTTATAATACTACGTTCGAGCGATGCCATAAGCGAAGTATTATTATATATATTGACATTAGGTTTTTTACTGTCTTTATATAATTCTCTTAAACGTTCAACATCAAGTATAGTATCAAGTTGTGGTGTTAGTGCAGCAAGTTCACACCTAACTTCGGGCATAAAATTAACTTGTTTCAAACCATAGCTTAATTTTTCAAATAGCTCGGTAAAAAATGGTTGCTTGCCCCAAAGTATTTCAAATACTTCCCAACGTCTTTCAGCATCAAGATAAGGTATTACTGATGCTATATCGTCCCAAAAATTAATATTATTTAAATCTTTTATAATAAAATGGTCTCTAAATTTATGATTTAGATATTCTTTTACTTCATAAACATCATCTTCATCAAAACCCGGACTTGGTGCAGATCCCATTTTTTTTGACACCATTTGTAGTGTTGTTTGGATTTCGTCTCTATTTATTTGATATTGATAATGTGTAATATCAGATAAATATCCATTTGCAATTATTTTAACTATATCAGCCTGACTAAATAATCGTAAAATATATGGTTGTTGTCCCGTCTCATGATTTTGTAAAATAGTAAATCTTGACACCAATCCTGTTGCTTCTTTTCCTCCTCCTGGGGGATTTATTTTTTCAATAAAATCAACTTTTTCATTTTGACCGGGAACTACAACCTCTAAAGAATTACCTTCGGGTGTTTTTGCCAAATTAGAAACAAGATATGACTTACCTACCTGACTTTGTCCAAATATTGCTATTGAAGGTCTTTTGGGTACAGCTTTTTCATATCTGTTTGCAGTTCTCCTATATTTTTTTAAGTTATAAATAGTAACTTTTTGTTTGTCGGGATCTACATTTTCGGCAACCCATTGCATACTATCTTCTATAACACTTTTTATAGTTAAACAATCTTGTATTAATTTTTGGTTTTCTTGGTTAGCCATAATATTTATTTAGTTTTAATTTTTTTTATAACTTTATTAATGAAATATATTTTGTGAACTATTTGATATTAAGCTTGACTAAACTTTTTTTACAAATATTCATTTTTAAACTATTTATTGGCTCTTTGAGCTTATTTAAGGTCTTCGACCTTACTATTACATGTTTTTTCAGGCTACACGTTTAGTATTGGACATTATTTTATTTTTTGACAGGATTTACAGGAT
>JAOZVK010000130.1 GCA_029938185.1 Bacteroidales bacterium
CATTGAATAATTGAACCATTGAATAATTGAACCATTGTATCATTGTACCATTGTATCATTGTACCATTGAATAATTGAACCATTTAAAGTATAAAAATATAACCCCAGCTACTACAAAGATAAGAAAATCATACCAAAACACAAGTAAAAACATGCCGTTTTTTTATTAAAATCATTATATTTTTCCCAAAAAACAAAAATACAAAATAAAACTTCTCTTTTTTTTCACCACAAAATGTACGGATTTTACAATTTTGTACGGATTTTACAATTTTCTAATACAAAACAACTTAAAAACGTACTGATTGTACAATCAGTACGTTTTTGGTTTTTTTTTGCCTTTTTTATGGGGTAGGTTTGTGGTGTGAAAATTTAAAAAATATCAAATTATTTAAACAGGTCTTTAATAAATGTTAAAGACATAAAATTAATTTATATGAAAAAATTTAATGTATTTTTTATACTGGTATTGTTTACAATATTTGGTTTAGCTGCTTGTGATAAAGACGAGAGTTCTAAAAAAAGTAGTGGTATTATAGGAGAATACTCAGGAAATGGTTTTGTTGATAATATATGGGGAAATGCAATTGCAACAGTATCTTCAGTAAATGATACTATTATTAATGTTCATGTTGCATCTGTCAATTCAGATGATTATTATTTAAGATTTCCAGCTTTTAGTATCATGACTGTCTATTGTAGAAAAAATCATGATGGTGAATATTTGCTTGGAACTAAAAATGAACCATATAGTGAAGATTTTTATGTAAGAGGTCTGTATAGTTCAGATGTTCTACAAATATCTTATTCTAAAAGCGGCTTTGACGGAATAAAAAAATAACAAATTACTATTAGAATAGTTATAGTAAATAATTTACATAATACATCATAATCAAATATTTAATAATATAAATTTAAAATCTAATAACAATGAAAAAATATTCAAAAATACTAATTCTATTTGTATTGGTAGCATTCAGTACACAATCATTTGCGCAAACTTTTGGTATTAAGGGGGGAGTTAATTTTGCAAAAATGTTAGACAAAGATGAGGATGAAACATATAGCGATGATTATAAAATGAAAACAGGATTTCATGTTGGATTTACAATTGAACAACCAATTACTGATATGTTTTCTTTTGAAAGTGGTTTATTATTATCAACAAAAGGGTTTAAGTGGAAAGAAGATAAAGATAATAATGTAAAATTAAATTTATTTTATCTTGATATACCAATTGCACTAAAAACCTCTTTTGATTTAGGTGGTATACAAATTTACACATTAACTGGGACATATCTTGGTATAGGTTTAAGTGGAAAGTTTAAAGGTGAGGTTAATGGAAACAATGAAGAGGCAGATGTAGACTGGGGAACTGATGATGATGAAGATGACTTTAAACGTATTGATTTTGGATTATTAATTGGAGCTGGAATTGATATTGGAGCAATTCAAATTGGACTTTCCTATAGTTTAGGTTTATCTAATATATCGACCTATACTGAAGATGGTTATAAGAATAAAAATAGAGTTCTTAGCATTTCTGTTGGATATAAATTTGGTGGTGGTGGAGATGACTATTAAATAAAAATTCAATATCTGGTTTGGAAAAGCTGGTTTATACAATATAGCCACATTTTTAAATATCAGTTTTTCAAACCAGATTAAGTGAAAATTAAAGTAAGTTATTAGTTATTAGATAATAATTCTATAAAAATATGAAAAATTCAAATTTTTTTAAGATGCTTTTTATTGCAGTAATAGGTATTGTAATTAGTTTTTCGGCTTGTAAAAAAGAAGAAACAACAAAGGATGAAAAAACTAAATATTATCATTATCTGACAAAAGAATCTCATTTTACTGATAATAAAACTATTCCAGACACATACACAGAGTATCTCTATGACAATGAAAACAAACTAATAAAAAAGATTGAATATGGAATCCTTAGCACAGATGAGTATATATTTGAATATGATCCTGATAATAAAATAGTATATCTAAAAAGAGGAACTGATTTTTATGAAAAATATGAGTATAATTCAAAAAATCAGATAAATAGAATTATAGGATATAATAATTCTTGGGAAACATTAATATACAATGGAGATGGAAGTATAATAAAAAGTGAACATTACAATATGGATGGTCAGTTAAACTATTACTCAACATTTGAATACGATAAAAATGGAAACACAACAAAAAATTATGGTTATCATGCAAACGGAACGAAATATTTTGAACAGACTATGACTTATTACAATTTTAAAATAAATCCTTTAAGTGATATTTATCAATATCAAACACTCAAAAGAATATTATTTGAACATGAGCCTAATATTAAAACATATAATGATATTGGATATAATTTAGATGGTTCAATAAAATATAATTATTCTAAATCATATACTTATGAATACATCAACGGTTATACTACCAAAAAAATTGATGATATTGGAGACTTTACAAATTATGAATATAGAATTGTTATTAAATAAATTTTATAACAATATCAGTTTTTCAAACCAGATTAAGTAAAAATTAAAGTAAGTTATTAATTATTAAATAATACTATAAAAATATGAAAAATACAATTTTTTTAAAAATGTTTTTTATTGCAATGATAGGTATTGCAATTAGTTTTTCGGCTTGTAAAAAAGAAGAAACAACAAAAGATGATGGTAATAAATATTATCTTACCAAAGAATCTTATTTTGCAGAAAATGAGACTTCTCCAGACACATATACAGAATATACCTATGATAGTGAAAATAAACTTACAGAGCTAACTTACTATGATCATTATAGAAGAGACAAAGTTGTGTTAGAATATGATTCTGATAATAGAATTGTAAAAAATACTGTCTATCTTAAAAGTGGATCTAATTTTTCTGAAAAATATGATTATAATTCCAAAAATCAGATTGATAAAATTACAACATATACCAATTATTGGGAAGATTTAACATACGATGGAGATGGAAACATAATAAAAAGTGAACATTACGATGATGGTAAGTTAAACTATTACACAACATTTGAATACGATAAAAATGGAAACACAACAAAAGATTATGGTTATCATGCAGATGGATCTAAATACTGGGAGCTGACAAAGACTTATTATGATTCTAAAAAAAATCCATTAAGTGATATTCCTCAATATCAAATACTCAAAAGAATAATATTTGAAGATGATTTTAATATTAAAACATATAATGATATTGGATATAAATTAGATGGTTCAATAAAATATAATGACATTGAATCATATACTTATGAATACAATGACAATGGATATGCTACCAAAAAAATTGATGATATTGGAGACTTTACAACTTATGAATATAAAACTGTTAATAAATAAATTTTATAAATCTTAAAAAATAAAAATTATGAATAAACTAAAATTAGTGTTGTTTTTAACAATTATAACTGGATTATTTTTTACGGCTTGCTTAAAAAAAGATGATTATACTTTGGTATTGCCGCAAAATATTGATTCGATAAATATTGATAATTCTAATGAAGTACAAAATGGACTAAATGTTAGAAATGGGAGTTTAATATCTGGTACTTTACCAGGTTCTACAAGTGGGAATAATTCATTATCTAACAGTCAAACATCTATTTCTGTAAAAAATGGAAACATACTTACTATACCTATCATTTATAGTTCACAAACAAATATTAAAACTGTATATATACAAGTTGTAGGAGCAACAAATGGTTATTTTGCAGTAACACCAACTATAAGTACATCAACAAATGGTTATGCCTATATTTCATTAGAAATTCCAGATTATCTTAGTAATGGTAATTTTGAAATAATATATTTACTAGAATATACAAATGGTACGACAAGTAATAAAGTACAAACAAATATTAATGTAACAAATATTAATATTACTTGCGAAAATGCTTACATGTCAGGTACAAGTGGTCTTACATTTACTAATTTATATCTTGGAGAAGGGGCTGGTGAGGTAAAGATTGCCTACGATACATATTCAGTACCCGATAGAATTGATATTTATCAAGGAGAGACTTGGTTGACGGGTACTGGTTCTAATCCCAATTCACCAATTCCACCAATGTGTAATTGTGATTCTCCATTACCAGGTTTTGTAGGAGAAAATGGTGAACTTAGCTTCTTTTATAATCCTAATAAAGGAAGTTCAATTGTTGTTGTTGTAAGCGGTTGTCTTCCTAAAGGAACAGCTTGGGAGTGGCAGTTAATTAAGGCACCTGGATGTTTTGGGAATTAATATTTTATCAAAACGTTAAATAATTCTGTACCTGGAGCTACAGAATTATTTAACTATATTCCATTATTAGAATAAATTTTAGTTAATTGAAAAATTTAAAATACTACTCAATATGAAAATAAAGATAATAATACCATTTTTATTATTGTTTTTCAGTTTAACAATAATAAATGTGTTTGGACAAAGCCAAGATACATTAAATAATAAAAAAAGAATTTTAAGTAATATAAGTATAGGTCTAAAAACTGGATTGAATTTTTCGGGAATGAAATATTCTGAAAAACTTTATAATGATTATGACAAAAAACTATTTGCTCGTACCTTCTTTGGTATAAGTTCGGAATATACAATAAATAGTAAAATTAGTATAAAACCAGATTTATTATTTATGGGTAAAGGAGTTAAAATTGAAGATAAATACAATTATAAAATGAAACTTAAAACAATGGAATTAAATATTCCTATTGTTTTAAATTTTGAATACTCCAGTTTTAAACCATATTTACTTGTAGGACCTTCATTTACTTTTATACGAAAAGGTGATATTAAACTTGATGAGTATAGTACTGAAGTTTCGCAAGCCAATATCAAAGGTTCATCAATGGGAGTACTTATAGGAATTGGTGTAAAGTATCCAATTGCAATCAAAAAACTTGAGGGTGTTTATTTGTGTGGTGAAGTTTCATACAATCATGGATTGACTGACACATGGAGTAAAGAAGAAATGTCAAATGATGCTATTGGAATAAATATAAACCCTTATAATATAAAAGGAACACGCAAACATAGAGGACTCGAAATAGGTATATCTCTAATGATACCACTATCAAAAATAGTAAATATTATCAAAATTAAAAAAAGGAAAAAGAATTTCTTAATTTTAAAAAAGAATTGTTATACTGCTAAAGAAATTGCTGAATATATAGATAAAGGATTAAATGTAAGAAGATTGAAAATTTGCTTACATGATATCAGTTTTCAGTTTAATAAAAGTAATTTACAAAAAAAATCAAAGACACACATTGATGAAATGATAATATTAATGAAAAAAAGAAAATCCATGAAAATGAAAATAAATGGACATACAGACAATGTTGGCAAAGATGATTATAATTTAGAATTATCAAAAAAAAGATCACAATCTGTATATAACTATATGATTTCACAAGGTATTGACAAAAAAAGATTAAGCTATGAGGGGTTTGGAAATACAAAACCGATAGATACAAATGATACTGACGAAGGAAAAGCTAAAAACAGAAGAGTAGAATTTGAAATTATTTCGCAATAAATTTAATAAGAAACACCTCCTCAATTTTTGTTGTATATTTATTACTGGGGAGGTATAAAAAAACATGATTTATAAATAATATATTCGTACTTATTTATAATATACACAGTAAATTAAAACACTTTTTAATTTTTAAATAATGAAAAATATAAAATTAACATTATTAATAATTGTTATTTTAATTATTAATATAAGAATATCTTTATCTCAGCATCTGCGTCCTACAAATCTAAATAAAAACACAGCAGTTGAATTCAATGATGGTGATGAATATATTGTTTCAAAAACTAAAAACTCAATTGTTGCGGTAAATGCTAAATATAAAAGAAAGGAATTAACCTTTTTTGTGGTTTGTCAGAATAAAACAAACAGACCTATTAATGTTGCAGCTTCTAATTTGTTTGTTAATGGTGAAAGCAAAAGAGGTGAGAAAATTTCTCTAAAAGTATATTCTTACGATGAATATGTACAACGCTTAGTAAAAAGAGCCAATGCTGCTTCCGTTTTCGGTGCTGTTGTTGTTGGTTTAGACCAAGGGTTAAATGAAAAAACACAAGCACAAAAAGATAAGGAAATAAGAGATTTAGAAGCAAGAAATACTCAAATCTATAAAAGTGCAGAGGAAAAAGCCAGCTATTTGCTAAAGAATACAACATTAACTAAATACGATGAATTTGTAAAAGGTCAGATTAAAGTTAAAAATAATAGATTGTATTCTCATAAAATATACTTGTATATACCTGTGGGTACTGAAACTCATGAAATATGTTACATTCGTTCACGTAAGAAACCCAAAAAGAAAAGGATAGTTAAAACTATTGAAGATAATTATTACAATAATGGATTAACTAAATATAATAATAAAAATTATGATGATGCTATCTCTGATTTCAGCAAATATATTAAACTAAAACCAAATGAGACAAAAGGGTATTATGCAAGAGGTATTTGTAAAATGGAGCGTGAAGATTATGAAGGAGCATTAAGTGATTTTGACCAAGCATTAATAATTGACCCAACAGATATTAATACTTTGAAAGCACATGGAGGTATTTATTACAATATAAAAGATTATAAGGCAGCAATTAGAGATTATTCAAAAATTATAAAAATTTATCCAGATAGTGTTAATGCCTATTATCTTAGAGCTAATGCTGAAATAAAAAGAAAAAAAAATAGAAATGCAATAAATGATTTTACAATAGCTATTAAACTTGAACCAAATAATTTTGTTGGGTATTATTATAGAGCTGATACTAAATATGCAATAGATGATATAAAGGGGGCTATTAAGGATTATAGTAAAGCTATTAAAATTTATCCTACATTAGTTTTACTTTATTATAAACGAGCTATAATTAAATATAGAAATTATGGTTTAGGTTTAGCAAGAAATGATTTTAAGAAGATAATACAATTGGAAAATAAATCTGGTACATTTGTTTGGAAGCCTTTTGCACTTCATTATTTAGGTAAAAAGAATGAGGCTATCAAACTTATGAAAAGTATTGTAGTTAATGAAAATAAAGCAATTAATCATTATAATTTAGCTTGTCTATATTCATTACAAAATAATATTCAAGGAGGAATAGAATCTTTATCAACAGCCTTAAACAAAGGTTATTCAGATTTTGACTGGATAATAAGGGACGAGGATATGGATAATATTAAATATAACAATGAGTTTAATACACTCCTCCTAAAGTATGGAGTTAATCATAAATTTACACCACAAGAATATGTACAAAAATATGTTGAAAATAGAATTATTGTTTGGCAGCAAAAAGGTAAATATGAAAAAACTAGTGATTACAAACAAAGAGTAAATGAAAAAACTCGAAATAAAAAAATAAAAATTCTTAAAAAACAAGCGATTACAATTTTTAAGAAAAAATATCTTGTGGGTATTAATTGGAAAAATTTATCAATTGAAGGTTATGATGCAGATTCTGAGACATTTAGAATAAGACAAGAAAAAGTTGGTGTATTTATAATTAATGTGCCTATTAAAGATGCTGAGTATTTTGAAAATAATTACGAATCACTTCATTACAGTAAAGCAGATGTTCTTTTAAAAGATGAAAGCATTATTTTAAGTTATCTTGTTGTAAAAAATACGCAAAAGAAAAAGACTTGGGTTTATGATATTACTAAACAAGTTAATTATAACCCGACAGAATTTATTGTGAATTTTGATAAAGTTGAAGCAGGATTACCATCATTTAATAAAAAAACAAAAGGTAACAATAAAAAAATTATTATAGGTAAATCTGATGTAGATGAAAATCTTCCAAATACAAAAACCTCTAATTCAAGTGCAATAGCAGTTGTAATTGGTAACAAAAATTATAAAAAAACTAGACATGTTGATTATGCTCACAATGATGCTAATAGTGTTAAAACATATTTAATAAAATGTTTAGGTTATAAAAAAGGTAATATAATTTATATGGAAGATGCTACACTTGGCGAATTTAACACATTATTTGGCACAAAAGATAATCACAAAGGACAACTGTATAATACTATTAAACAGGGCGTTTCTGATGTGTTTATTTATTATTCGGGACATGGTGCTCCAGATTTGGAGACAAAATCGGCATATTTTGTACCAGTTGAATGCGCCCCCAATTATATCAATACTGGAGGCTATTCAATTGATATATTATATTCTAATTTGTCAAAACTAAATGCTAAAAGTGTAACAATTGTAACTGATGCTTGTTTTTCTGGTGCTATTTTCAAAAATATAAGTCCTATAGGAATCGAAGCTATAAGTCCAATTGCAACTATTCCTAATTGTGCAATATTAAGTTCTTCTTCGGGGTCGGAAGTATCAAGTTGGTATACAGAGAAACAACATGGAATGTTTACATATTTCTTTTTAAAAGCAATTCAAGACAGGAAATCATCAGATAAAAATAAGGATAAGAAACTTACAATTAGTGAAATATACGAATATATAAATAATTTCAGCGAAGGTGTTCCTTATTTTGCTCGTTTATTACACAATGTTAAACAGAATCCAACATTACAAGGAAATTCAGTAAAATATGGAAAATCAAAAAGTTATAAAAAACCAAAAAGTTATAAAAATAGAGTATTAGTTAAATATAAATAATTAAAATTAATTAAAAATGAAAAAAGGAATATATTATTTTTTAGTAGTAGTTATACTAACATTAGCTATGAATAGTTGTAAGAGTACTAAAGATATAACAAAAAGCAAAGATGTTACTGAAATTAAAGTTCCATTATCAGGTAAAGAATATCGAAGTAATAAAAAATTCTTTAGAGCAAAATCGTCTGGTAGAAGTGTAAATATGGCTGTAGCAAAAAAAATTGCAATAGTAAATGCAAAAGCAGAAATAGCTGGCTTAATTAGAACAAAAGTAAAAGTTGTTACTGTTGATTACACTAAACAACGTACAGTTAGTAATGCAATTGAATTTGGTAATACTCTTGATGATGAGACCAGATTGCTAGTTAATGAAGAATTAAAAAGTGTTGCTATTATTGGAGAAAAAATACTTCAACTAAAAGATGGTAGTTATCAATATTGGGTTGCAATTGAAATATCAAAAGACGATATTATGAATGGGATAAATAACAAAATTTCAAAAGACAAAAAACTTCAACTTGATTATGACAAACATAAATTTAAACAGGTATTTGACAAAGAAATGGAAAAATTTGAAAAAGATAATTAAATCTTTACAAGTAAAAACATTAAGTGACATTATTAATCTCCCAATTGAAACATGGGAGATTAAAATGCCAATAAAATAGAGTAAACTAATTAAATAGTCTAATCAGAATATGAAAAATATTAAAATAATTTATATTACTATACTATTGTTACTATCTGTAAGTAACATATATACCCAAAAAGAAATTAAAGTAAAAGGAGTTAAAGGCAGTTGGATAATATCGAACATCAGCCCACAGGAAGCAAAAGAAAAAGCCATATTGGAAGCAAAAAAAGCAGCTTTATTAAAAGCAGGTATAAGCGAGCAAATATCAGAGACAAATACACTTAATAAATCGGAAAATAAAGGTGAATACAAGCAAATATTTAATTCAATTTCGACAGTTGAGGTAAATGGAAAGGTTTTGAGCTATAATGTTATTAGTGAAAAAAAGAAAGTTGATAAATTTGATAATTTTGTAGTTGAAGTAATAATTGATGCAGTTGTTGTTAAGTATAAAACAAAAAAAGATATTTCGTTTGATTTTAAAGTAAGCAAAATTGAGTCATTTTATAGAAACAACGAAGTTTTAGTTTTTTCATTTACACCATTCAAAAATGGTTATCTAAAAATTTTTAATATAAGCGATACCGAATCATTTTTGCTATATCCATTTAAAAGCGAAAAATATACACATTTTAATGATATACCCGATAACTTGTTTTTTAAGAACAGCAAAATTCAATTTCCGATAAATACAATGTTTGGTAATCCGAGAACAGGCAAACATGGGTATACTGTAAGTACAACTAAAGAAAAAGAAGTAAACCATTTGATATTTGTTTTCACAAAAAGCAATATTCCTTTTTATAATGAAGTAAATTATAAAAACATCATAAAATGGATATACTCAACCCCCCCAGACCAAAGAATAGTCAAATATTTTGGATTTACAATTACAAAATAAAATATTTGCAACCACTTTTCAAAGACCAAAGTATTGTTACAAAAGTTTTTTGACATTTATTTATTTATAACATTCTGATTAAATTGTCTTTATAAGTAATTAACAATTAACAATGGATAATTAACAATTTTGCTTACGCTTGATAAACAGCATAATAATAAAAACAAAAGTGTTGTTTTTATATATCGACCTACTTACTAATGCGTAAGCAACTATAAAATAGGTCGAAGACCTTAAATATTTATTTTAATGAATCCCACACAATCAACATCAATGAAAATAAGCCTAATCTATACAGCACAATTTGAAAACAAAGATGGTATATACTTACCATTTTATGACGAACCTATAGAAACAAATTTTACAACAGGAAAAGGCGAAAAATTCAAAGCTTTTGAGACAAAAATATTAATGCTAAAAAAAGACGATAAATTTGCATTCACACTATCATCAGTAGATACTTATGGAGAATATATTGACGAATACGAACACCAAATTGCAAGTATTAATGCAATCAAAAATTTATCGGGAAAAGAAACACTACAATGTGGCTTGCTTAGATTCAAAAACGGACAATTTGCTGTAATCAACGAAGTATTAGGGGATATTGTAGATATAAATTTGAATCACCCTTTTGCAGGACACAATATATATTATGAAGGTGAAATTATTGATATTGAAACCGCTGGCTTGTAAAATCATAGGGCGTTGCCCCATGTTAATGCTTATGCCCCTTCAGGGCGTTGTTAATTGATGTTTTGTTTTGATTCATAGGGCGTTGCCCCATGCTGATGCTGGTGCCCTTTCAGGGCGTTAGCTTAGTTATTAAATGTTGTTAATTGATTTGTATGGATTTTGCCCTGAAGGGGCATGAGCATTAGCATGGGGCAACGCCCTATGAACAATGTAAACCCCTTAATGCCGCCCTGAAAGGGCAATGAGCCAATATATTAATCCCAAACATACCTTTCATCGTAATCAACATTATATTTTTTCAAAAATGCCCGAAACTCATCTTGAAATGTTTTTTTTCGATGATGTTCTGCTTGATTGTTTATATAATTTACTACTACATTTATTTCCGATGGATTAACAGAAAAAATACCGTATCCGTTTTGCCAATAAAAATTTTGGTATTCCTCTCCTTTGGTTTTTACCCATTTAGATGATTGTCTTTTTATTTCCTCTAATAATTTTATTTGGGTGATTTTTTTAGATAACAAACATAATATATGAACGTGATCTTTGTGCCCCCCAACTCGTATAGGGTTGCATTCTAACTCTTTGCATATTCCTCCCAAATATTCAAACAAAACTGATTGTATTTCTGGTTTTATAATTGCTTGTCTGTTCTTTGTGCTGAATGTAATGTGTACGTAAACTTTTGATAATGATTGTGGCATAGTTTTTTGCTTTTGGCCCTTTCAGGGCGTTATTAATTAATGTTTGGTTTTGATTCATAGGGCGTTGCCC
>JAOZVK010000590.1 GCA_029938185.1 Bacteroidales bacterium
CCTTTTTTTGAAAAAAAGTGTAAACTACTTTTTATTATTTATGAAAAATGCCAAATACTTGATAAAAAATATTTTGTGAAAGCTATTACTTATGATAAATTACATCGTGTTGAAACTCCACCCTATCCTTACGAAGCAATTAAAGAAGCTTTGATTAATGCAATAATTCACAGAAATTATTTTGGTCCGCCAATTCAAATTAGTCTTTATGACAATAAAATAATGATTTGGAATGTAGGAGAATTACCAAGACAATTATCTATCAGTGATTTGAAAACAAAACATTCATCATATCCTAAAAATCAACAATTAGCTGATATTTTCTTTAAAGGCGGATTAATTGAAGCGTGGGGACGTGGAACAGTAAAAATAATTGACGAATGTATAAAATTTGGTTTACCCGAACCCGATATTGAAATATTGACAGGCGGAATTTGTGTAACAATATACAAAAACAAATTAGACGCTAAATTTTTAGCTCAATTAGAATTGAACGAAAGACAGAGAAAAGCGATTGAATATTTAAAAGAAAATACAAAAATAACAAATAAAGAATATCAACAAATATCCGATTGTTCAGGAAGAACAGCAACAAGAGATTTACGTGATATGATTGATAAGAAAATTATTAAAAGTTCAGAACTTAAAGGTGTTGGGGCATTTTACAAATTGATTACGACAATAACGCCACAATAACGCCATAATTAAGACATTGATTTTTTTAGAATTATAAATACTGATAGTTTTAGATACACATTTAACTGATTAACAACATGATAATAACGCTAACATTGTGCTTGATGTCATTTTTGGTTTTGGCTTAATGTGGCTTGGTCGCTTCGCTCCCCGCCACATTAAGCCAAAACCAAAAACGCCACAAGGCACATATCCGTTAGGCACAACGCAAAATTACCCGTAGAACCGAAAAACGATACGAGTAGGAGAATTAAAAATTAGATTAAAATGAAAAATTCAATACAACTAATAATTATACTTTTAACAATAAATATCAGTTCTTTTGCACAAACAGTTGAAGGTATAGTATATGATGAAGACAATCAAACACTTCCTGGTGTAGAAATTCGTATAAAAGGAACAACAATAGGCACCATGTGTGATTTTAACGGTAAATTTTCATTAAAGTTGCCAGATAACTCTGGACATAAGCTTACATTTCAAATGCTTAGTTGCGAATTTGAAACAGAAAATATTTATGACAGTAGTTTTATTGAAGCAACAATCGAATTAAAAAAAGTATTCGGTAGAAAATACAAATGTATATCTCATAGCTATAAAATAAAAAATACAAATAAGCCTTTTGGACAAAAGATTACATTAAATGTTTCAGGGCTTAAAAAAAACAAAAATTCTGAAGCCAGTATAAATAATAAGAAAAAAGAACAAAACTCATCATACTGGAACAATCCCAGAGATTACCATACTTCAAGATTAAAAAAAGAAGAATATAAATCCTTTTATCAAAAAGGAGCAGGCGGCACAATTATAACTTCTGATTTTAATCACATAATTTGTAACTACATTGGCAAATGGGGTATTATTATTGATACAACTTGCTATGATATTATTTCTAAAGCACCTTACATTTTTGATTACAAAATAGGGACTAGAAGCACAAATAACGACTATCAATATATTGATATATTAAACAAAATGAGAATAAATATTCAATCTGTAGAAAAAAAATATATTTTTATTTTTTTTGATTGTATAAATAATATTAGGTATCCCAAAATAGAAATTAAAAATCCGAATAGCTCTTTTAGTTATAATTTTATAAACTACAAAGCAAATAATTTTCTTATAAAAGAAACCATAAATAATGAAACAAATTATGTTCTTTACAATACGACTCTGAAGAGTAATGGAAAGATTAAAATTAAAAAAAGCATTGTGAATAAGACATTGCCAAGTTCTATAAAAATATTTAATATTTACTATGCAATAAATGATACGATATATTACAAGAATCTAACATTAAAATACAATAAAGAAAAACATGCTTTAAAAGAAATTCAAAGCTGTTCTTCAAAAAACGACTATTATAGATTTACAAATATGTTCTCTGACGGAGATTTATTTAATTTTGTAAGTCAAAAAATTGATTCTTTAAATTATATACAAGTAGAAAAAATGAATGATAATAAAGCTTATGCTAAATTTATTCAGCAATATCCAACAAGTAAATATATCAGCAAAGCTAAACAAAATAAAAAACAACTTGAGAACAAACAAGCATATGATTTAGAAAAGTCTTACTATGAAAAATCTAAAGCGGGTAATATAAATGATTGTGATAATTATTTTTCAAAATATCCCAATGGTAATTTCACACAAAAAGTAAAAACCAGAAAACGGAAATTATTAGATGATAAAGAACTTGCAGTTTATGAAATAGCCAAATACGGTGATAAAGATGACTGTAATTCTTATTTATCTGAATATCCAAGTGGAAAATATGTTTCGCAAGTGAAAGAAAGGAAACTATATTTAGAGATAAAATATGCAAATAAAGCTTCTGATTTTGACAAATATTTGATTAAATACCCAAGTGGAGAGTATTACAGCGATATAAAAGGCAGAAAAAAGAATTTGAATGCAAAATTAGAAAGGAAACGTAAAATTAAGGCAAATAGTGATATTCGTAAGTGGGATTTAGGGTTGAAAATATGCAGACAAGATTATCGTGGCATCGTGATGGGCTCAATTGAACAATGGAATAGCAGTAAAAGCCGTGTTCAGATAAAAATTGCCGCAAGTCCGGGTGGTTTAAACAGCGATAATGAAAAATTAACAAAAGGAAATAAAATATGGATAATTCCGAGCGATGGTTGGCATTTATGTTTGCAAGATGAAAAAGAATACGCAATTGCTCATGATAAAAGTGATGATTTTGAGAAATATGTTGCACAAAGTAGTAGCTCATCTAATACAAAGAAAGGTAAATTTGATATGGGAACAAGTGTCAGTTATACATTTAAAACTTCAACACTCGGTTTATGGACAAATGATTATTATGTGAAAGGTGTCGTTAACGGTTGGAATGCTGACTTTTCAAAAATGAAAATTAAAATCTCTACCACTAATTACGATGACCCTGGTGATGATAGACTTTTTAACGGTCAAACTTTTTATAGGGGTAATGAAATTTGGGTTTCACCTTACAAGTGGAAATAGATAAACAGAATGATTACCTGTGCCTAACAGCGGTTTGGTGTCAGTCATTTTTTGTTTGTTTTTACTTCGCTTCGCTCGTAAAAAACAAACAAAAAATGCCCGCCACCAAGCCGTGTTCGATATACACAACTGCAAAATAGGGAACAAAAAAAGAGAGACTTTTTTTTAGAACAATATTTGTTTTT
>JAOZVK010000591.1 GCA_029938185.1 Bacteroidales bacterium
GACTATTTGCCTAATTTTATGCTGTTTAAGAGGTCATGCCTACGGCATTTTGGGGGAATATTTGCATTTATGTCCACCGATTACCATCGGTGGCATGCCAATAGAACATGCCTAAAGGCATTTAATCACTTGCTAATAATTTGTTTATGAAGTTCGAAACTTCAGTTTTTTAAAGTTATAAACTGTTAGGTGGAAATTGAAACTTGCCCAAAATTGAAATTGATAGTAAAATAAATATTGGTACTACAATTTCAATTAATTTCCCTTATTTTGTGTAATTTAGACTTGCTTTATTAAGTTGTATTTGATCTATTTAAACCCAATTGATGCACTTCTTGGAGTTTCTTTACTTGATATGTTTTTCACATCTTCATTAGTAACTATTTTCATAACTCGTTCTGTTCTTTTTTCAGAAGGAGTACTTGCCATTCTAAGGTTTTGATTTTTAACAACTTTCTCAATTATTTTTCTTACAGTTCTTGCATTACCAAAATATTTATCTCGCTTTTTGTATAATTCATGTAAATGCTCTACAAGAAACTTTTCCGCTTTAGAACTTGGTGTAAGATTCTCTAATGATAGCATATAGCTTGCAATTTTATACAATGTTTCAGGTGTATAATCTTTGAAATGCAACGTTCTATCAAATCTTGATTTTAAGCCTGGATTTGAATTTAGAAAATTTTCCATATTATCGGGATAGCCGGCTACAATGACTGCAATTTTACCTCTTTTATCCTCCATGTGTTTCAATATAACTTCTATAGCTTCTCTTCCATAGCTGTTTTGACCACCATCTGATAAAGCATATGCTTCGTCAATAAAAAGTACTCCTCCCATTGCTTCATCTATTTTTTCTTTTGTTTTGAGGGCAGTCTGACCAATATATCCAGTAACTAATGTTTCTCGTCCTGCTTCAACGATGTGTCCTTTTTCTAATAAGCCAAGAGCCTTATAAATTTTACCTATAATTCGAGCCAGTGTAGTTTTTCCTGTTCCTGGATTACCAGTAAATACGGTATGTAACGAAAACTTGTTCAATACATTTTTACCCGTTTCGCGATAATACCTGACAAGCTTAACAAGCTCATTAATATCATTTTTTACTCTATTTAATCCAATTAATGCATTTAAATCCTGCATTGATTCCCTGAGTAAGTGTTCATCAATTTCAATATCAACTGATTTTTTAAACTTTTCTTCTTTTATTCTTAGAATATCCTCTCTTTCAATTGTAGATAATTGTATGTTAGATAAATTTCTGACATCAGGGTGTTTCATTAATCTTAGTCCTAAATTCATTTTTCCTTCATCAATCAATGAGTATGAATATCTTGCATTACCAAACGATCTATCTCTGTTTCGATATGCATCAACTAACATTTTTCTTACTTCTTCATGCGATTCGTTAGTCAATTTTACTGAACGTTTTTTTACTGCATAAATAGCAATATCCATAAGTTCTTCTGGAAAATAATCATCAAAATGGAAGTAGTATTTTATTCTTGATTTCAATCCTGGATTAAATTTTACAAATTGTTCCATTTCTTTGGGATAGCCAGCAGCCATTATTGCAAGATCACCAGGTCCATCGGACATTTCTTTGATTATTACTTCTATTACCTCTTTACCAAAATCTTTTGGGTCATCTTTTGCTCTTGCAAGCATATATGCTTCATCAATAAACAATATTCCTCCTCTGGCTTCTTCAATTGCTTCTTTTGCTTTTGGTGCAGTTTGTCCAATATATTCACCAACCAAATCGGCTCTATCAACTTCGTGCACATGACCTTTGGATAACAATCCCATTTTGTTATAAATTTTACCAAGAAGTTTTACAACTGTTGTTTTTCCAGTTCCTGGATTTCCAGTAAATACACTATGAAGAAGTATTTGTTCTGTATCTTCGAAGCCTTTTTCTTTTCTTAATTTTAAAAAATCAAGATATGAAATATGGTCTCTTATTTTTCTTTTTATTTGTTCTAAACCTATCAAACTATCAAGATCACTTAATACTTCTTCAAGAGTTTTTTTGTCTTCTAATTCTTTGTTTACTTTTGTACTAAGTATATGTGGCTGGCTTGTAATTTCTTGCGAACCTTCAATATTTTCGTTTCCAGTTTCAAATGATATAGCTGCAACCAAATGATCCATAAATACAAGCTCAACAGTATATTTATCATCTTTCCACGAGCCAGGTTCATTATTTCCCCACCCTCTGTCAAATGTATATATTTTGTCTTGTTTATCTTTATCAATATATTTTAAGGTTTCGATTTGTGCTTTAAATTGACCAGCATCATCATAGAAATTTATAAAATATTCAAAATTCCAATCAAGTTTTGTTTTATTTCTTATTTTTAGTTCAACCCATACATATTGAGTTTCGTCTTTATCAAAAATTGTTAAATATGTACGATCTTCTTTTTTCCATGCATCTGATGAGCCTGTGAATAATTTTAATGATTCAACCTCAAAATATGGATTACTTTTTGAGGTAACCAAACCAATATCTTCTATATAAAACTTTTGGCTACCAATTACTCTGCCATCAATTTGTGCTTCACAAATATAATCACCTTTTTCCCAAAACTCACCAAGAGTATCAACTCCCCAACTTTTATAAACAAAAACTACATTATCATCTTTGCTTATTTTAAGTTGCTCTTCTTGGTCAAAAATCTCTTTTCTGCTTCCTTTTTTTGTTTTAAATGTTTTAATATTGACTTTGGCATCCCAGTCCTCTTCATCAAATAACTTATTATAAAAAGAAAATTCTACCCTTATGTAAGATAATTCGGCTTTATCAAAAACTCTTCTATATTTTTTTGATGAATGTGCCATCCACTCACTTGATGAGTAAATTTTAAGCCCTTTATATTTATATGTATCTCCATATTTATAATCCGGTGGTCTCATATATAAACTTTATAATTTTGAATTGCCAACTAAAGTAAATTCAATTTAATTATTTTACAAACATTTTTTAATATTGATTTTTTGTTTTTTTATATATATCTAAAATCATTCCATTTAATCATTTGAAATATAAAAATTTATAACTAAATTTATAGTTTGTAATTATTATTATTTTTTTTGAGATATATAATAATTTTTATTTTTATGAGTATTTTTTTATGTGAAATTTACTTTTAGGCTAGCTTAGTAAAGTTGGATATTTGTAATATTATGCCACAATTATTGTGGTATGAAAACATGCTTGCAATTACATGTGCCCAGCTTTAGAGGACTTAAATAATATAAATGCAATTATTAAGGTTTTCGACCTATTGGATATCGCTTTCGCTAAATAGGCTACACTTATAGTATTGGACATTATTTTATTTTTTGACAGGATTTACAGGATTAACAGGATT
>JAOZVK010000131.1 GCA_029938185.1 Bacteroidales bacterium
AATAATATTTTGTAAATTATTAGTTTTTATAAGCCCAGGCATGACCTATAAAATTACTAACTTTATGGACGCACACTAATTATTATTTGTGATTTGCTTTAGACTACTGAAATAAGTCATGAGTTTCTTTAGTATTACTTAGACAAGATTAACATGATTTACATGTTCAAAATCATGTAAATCATGTCAAATTATTACATTTGTAAACTTAATTAATTTATGTCTTCTTAAATGATTTTTAGGCTACCCGTTTAAAGTTGAACAAAAGTACACCAGTCTGACCGATTTGCTTTTACATATAAATTATAACAAATTAATATTCAATACTGTCCAACTTTAAAAGGGTAGCCAATTTTTATTTTTGATAACTTCCAAAAGGCTTTGTAATCATTTGATAATCATACCAACACTACTTTGTAGGGACTATCCGTATTTTTTTAAGCCCAGTTTAGAGTTTAATCACTATTTAGAATTTTAAGAACTCCCTACAGTTTTCTTTTTTAATTTAAAATTTAAAAAAAGCCAGCTTACTTAATTTTATGAACTATAGGAATTAAAATTACAATGACACTAAAATAAAAAATATGAATATGTTTAATAAAAGGTATTTTTTTTTATAAATAATTTATATTGTAAACAACAAATTACCTGTAAATAATATTATAATAAATACTCCTAAACACACTGATTTTAAGACTTTTTATAAATACCCAAACTATACTATTCAGATACATATAGTATACATATTTATTAAAAAAAGATAAATTCCTAAAAAAGATTTTTTTATTAAAAAAAAAATAAATAATTTAACCGCTCAAATTTTATTTTATGGTGTTATTAAAACATAAAAATTATGAACAATAAATACGTTTACACTTTTGGCAATGGTAAAGCTGAAGGAAAAACAGAAATGAAAAACTTACTTGGCGGCAAAGGTGCTAATCTCGCTGAAATGAATTTAATTGGTGTACCTGTTCCTCCCGGATTCACAATTACTACAGAAGTATGTAATTACTATAACGAAAATGGTGTAGAGGAAGGACAAAACCTTATTAGAGAAGAAGTAGAAAAAGGAATACAATCAGTAGAAGATATTATGGATGCTAAATTCGGAGATAAAGAAAATCCGTGTTTATTATCAGTACGCTCAGGTGCAAGAGTATCAATGCCTGGTATGATGGATACAGTTCTAAATCTGGGATTAAACGATGAGGCTGTTGAGGGTATTGCACAAAGAACAGGTAATGCAAGATTTGCTTGGGATTCATACCGACGATTTGTTCAAATGTATGGTAGTGTAGTTTTAGGAATGAAACCTGCTTCAAAAGAAGACATCGACCCATTTGAAGAAATAATCGAAGAAGTTAAAGAAGAAAAAAAAGTAGATGATGATACAGATTTATCTGTTGAAGATTTAAAAGAACTTGTTGCTAAATTTAAAACAGCAGTTAAGAAAGTAACTGGTAACGATTTTCCAGACAACCCTTGGGAGCAACTTTGGGGTGCTGTTAATGCTGTATTTAATAGTTGGACAAATCCAAGAGCAGTTTATTATAGAAAAATGAACAAAATACCTGGCGAATGGGGTACTGCTGTTAATGTTCAGGCAATGGTTTACGGAAATATGGGTAACGACTCTGCAACAGGTGTAGCATTTACTCGTGATGCTGGAACAGGTGAAAACATATTTAATGGCGAATATTTGATTAATGCACAAGGCGAAGATGTTGTGGCAGGTACTCGTACTCCTCAGCAAATAACAAAAGAAGGTTCCGAAAGATGGGCAACATTAGCTCAAGTTTCAGAAGAAGATAGAGCTGCAAACTATCCGTCTCTAGAAGAAGTTATGCCCGAAATATATAATGAACTTGATGAAATTCAAGAAAAATTAGAATTGCATTACACAGATATGCAAGACCTTGAATTTACAATTCAAAAAGGCAAATTATGGCTATTGCAAACAAGAAGCGGAAAAAGAACTGGTGCTGCAATGGTAAAAATTGGAGTTGAAATGTTAAACGAGGGTTTAATAGACGCTCCAACTGCATTACTAAGACAAGAACCCGAAAAACTTAACGAATTACTACACCCTGTTTTTGATGAACAAGCAATATTATCGGCAAATGTACTAGCAAAAGGACTTCCAGCTTCGCCGGGAGCAGCTACAGGACAAATTATTTTCTTTGCCGAAGATGCTGAAGCTTGGAAAGCTGAAGGTAAAAATGTAATTTTAGTTAGAATTGAAACTTCTCCCGAAGATTTAGCTGGGATGGACGCAGCAAAAGGAATACTAACTGCAAGAGGTGGAATGACATCTCATGCTGCTGTTGTTGCAAGAGGTATGGGCAAATGTTGTGTTTCGGGAGCAGGTGCACTAAAAATTGACTATAGAGCAAAAACATTAACAGTAGGTGATACAGTGTTAGAAGAAGGCGCATGGATTTCGCTTAACGGTTCAACTGGTGAAGTTTATACAGATAAAATTGCAACTATTGACCCTGAACTTAGTGGAGAATTTGGTGATTTGATGGATTTGGCTGATAAATACTCAAGAATGTATGTTAGAACAAATGCAGATACACCTAAAGACTCAAAAGTAGCCAGAGAATTTGGAGCAAAAGGTATTGGTCTATGTAGAACTGAACACATGTTTTTTGAAGGTTCCAGAATTACTGCAATGCGCGAAATGATTTTAGCAGAAGACGAAGAGGGTAGAAAAATTGCATTAGACAAACTTCTTCCTATTCAAAGAGAAGACTTTGAAGGAATTTTTGAAGCAATGCATGACCTTCCTGTAACGGTTAGATTACTTGACCCACCATTACACGAATTTGTGCCACATGAGCGTGATAATCAAAAAGAATTAGCTCTACATATGGGAGTAACAATTAAATCAATTAAAGAAAAAGTTGATAGTCTTTCTGAAAGCAATCCTATGTTAGGACACAGAGGCTGCCGCTTAGGAAATACATACCCAGAGATTACCGAGATGCAAGCAAGAGCAATTATTGAAGCTGCTCTTAACCTAAAACAAAAAGGAATAAATGCTCATCCCGAAATTATGATACCATTAACAGGTACTGTTGAGGAAATGAAAATGCAAGAAAAAATAGTTAGAAATACTATTAAAACTGTATTTGAAGAAAGAGAAGATACAGTTGATTTCTTAGTTGGAACAATGATTGAAATACCTAGAGCTTGTTTAGTAGCTGAAGATATTGCTAAATCAGCAGAATTCTTTTCTTTTGGAACAAACGATTTAACTCAAATGGCTTTTGGTTATTCAAGAGATGATGCAGCTACATTTTTACCGATATATATTGAAAAAGGTATTTTGAAAAATGACCCATTCGAGGTTCTTGACCAAGAAGGTGTAGGGCAATTAGTAGAAATGGCTGTTAGAAAAGGTAGAGAAACTAAAAAAGACTTAAAATTAGGTATATGCGGCGAACATGGTGGAGAGCCATCATCTGTAGAATTTTGCCATCGTGTAGGACTTGATTATGTAAGTTGTTCTCCTTTTAGGGTTCCAATTGCAAGACTTTCGGCTGCTCAGGCAGAAGTAAAAGAGCAATTAGCAAAAATTGAAAAAGATGAAGCTGAAAAAGAGGAACTAGCCGAAAAAGAAAAAGAAGCTAAAAGAATCAAAGATCTTAATAAAGAAGCTAAAAGAAAAGCTGAAGCTAAAAAATTGGCTAAAAAAGTTGCCAAAAAAGAAGAGGCTGAAAAAGAAAAAAAGAAAGCAGAAGCTAAAAAAGAGAAAGAAATAAAAAAGGCTAATAAAAAGAAAAAAGAAGCTAAAAAAATTGAAAAGAAAAAAGCCGCTAAAAAGAAATCTAAAAAATCTTCTAAAAAGAAGAAATAAATGACTAAGTAGAAAGGTCTCATTTTATTGAGACCTTTTTTAGTTTTGGACTCTTAAAGCCTTTTTTTCTTTTTTTGATATAAAACAATATTAACAAAAGCAAAACTGCTAATACAATCAAATTTGGTTCAGTCATTCTGCTTGCATCTTCGCCAACATCTAACGATTTATTGCCATA
This sequence comes from Bacteroidales bacterium, assembly GCA_029938185.1. Lineage (GTDB taxonomy): Bacteria > Bacteroidota > Bacteroidia > Bacteroidales > JAOZVK01 > JAOZVK01. Next base: position 4,044 of record JAOZVK010000131.1, read on the forward strand.
TAGAACTTGCTCTTGTTTTCGTTTTAACATAGCTTTTTGAGCTTCATTTTCAACTACTATATAAGATGTTACAGGATTCATTATTTTCGACATAAAACTATATCTTACCATTTTTAGCCATTCTTTATTTGATGTTTGGGGATAAAGAGTTTGTGATAGCCATTTGCTTTGCATTAATAATGCCGATTCCCAGTTTTTCTTAATAATTTGTGTATCATCAATATCAAAAAATTTATTTCTTAATATTATACTTGCTTCATTATTGTTGGGCAAGTAGGCTGTTGGATTACTTTTGTTTGGGTAAGCCAAAACAATATGATTAAAATTTAAATTCAATGTGTCCGAAAGTGCAAATTTAGGATCATTGGTAAGAGAATGTGCTTCTAATTCATCATTATTATTTAATCTATAAAACAAATCTTTTTCGGGAAAAGTAATTTTAAAATCTGAAAAATCTTTTTCAATAATACTCTCTTCTAAGTTGTTACTCACAACGACTATAACTGGATATGATTTTGTTTTGGCATTATAAGAATCGAACAATACTTTTTTTATTGCTCTTTCAAGATAAAAACCACCTTCATATGTTTGTTCTTTATATATGTCTTTCCATTTTTCGTTCATTTCAAAGGTGTTGGTATATGTATTAACATAACTGATTTTTGCATTTTGAGAGCTAATGATTTTTTTATTCAATAGCCTTTCAATCTTTGTTATAGTTTTGTCATATTCACCTTTATTTTTTTTTGAAATATCTATTATAAAATGATAGTATGCTTGTCTTGTTACTTTAGGTAAAAATATTTTTTCGTTACCCGAAACATAATCAATATCTTTATTAATATTTTTAGAAATTCTAACTTTTTTACGTTTTTTGAAGCTCCCAAGTTCAACAGTGTTATTTTTATCAATTTTCAAAAGAAAAGGATTTTTATGTATAAACTCAATTCCTGTTTTTCGTACTTCATTTTCTAAAAATGGAAAAATTCTAAATGCAACTTTGTTTCCTGTCATATAATACAAAATGCCTGGGTCTTTATTTTGATTTCTTATTTGTGAAAAAATCCACATTGCCGATTTTTTTTCAGCCAAAATACCCATTTCTTTTTTATTGCCTACATACAAATAATAATCGCTTATCCAACAACCAGTTGGCAGCTCTATTGTAGTAGCATATTCCGAAACACGTCTGTTTGTATCTTTATTTGTTATTTCCATATCAACCCATGTAATCCATGTATTTCGTATTTTATCATATCGTGTATTCGATTTTATTTTGGTAATTTCGACATTAGAATTTCGTATATTATCATGTCTGAATCTAAAGGGAGTTTTGCCAAAAAATACTCCTTCGATATTATTAATTTTAGTATCCGACAGAGTAAGATTATCTAATACAATCCAGTTGAAATATGAAGACAGATAAGGAATTTGTTTATCAAATATTATATCTCGACCTCTGTCCTTGTGTTGTTTTATAAGTTTTAGTGTTCGCTCCAATGATGATTTATTTATTTTATAATCTTTCGAATAATCTGGACTATATAAATAATCAAGGGTTTCGTTAAGTGTATTTTTATCGTTTATGTAGGCTATAGTTATAAAAAGTGGAATAAGCATAAAACTAAAAACCGAAATAAATTTAAGCAAATTGTTATCAAAAAAAGTTTTTAAGAACTTAAAATCATTTGACAATTCGTTGATATGAATTATAAATAAAACCAAAGGTGTAAGCATCAAAAAGCCAGCACCTACCGCAATTACAGCAACTACCGATAGTGGTAAAAAGGGAAGAAAAACCAAAAAGAAATAAAATGTATAGGCAAAAGTTATACTACGAGCAATAAAAAGTGAAAGTCTGTATTTCTCGTTTTTAAGATTTGGCAAACAAATAAAAATCCCATTTAGAACGGCAATACCATAAAACCAAAAATTATTAAAATCGCCAAAAACTCCCGATTCTTTTACACCAAATGTATCAAATAAAAAACCATTATTTACAGCCAAACCTAATAAAGGAAGTAATGTTGAAATTGGTATTTTCCAGGCAAGTTGATATTTTTGCCAAATTTTTGTATTTTTTAAGGCTAATATGTATATAGATCTTATCAGAAAAAACAAAAATACTACTGTTCCTGTTATTACAAAAACAACTATAACATGAGCACTAAATTTATAGTGAAGAGTTTTCCAAAAAGGCAGTACTACTTGCGAAAATAAATACCATGTAATAGGAACAATAATGGCAATTAAAAAACTTTTCCATGCTTTTGGAGTTTTATCTTTTGGTGTAAAATGTGCTACCAAAACGAACAACGAATAGGCAAGTGTTGGCATTATAAATGTTCCAACATATAGAATCATATTTTGTGGAACCATCCATCGGGGAACATTTCTTGGAATAATATTCTCGGAATAATAGCCATAAAAATATAAATATATAATATAGCCTATCAAGGCTAAAATTCCATAGATATACGAAATACTTTGTTTTTTTATAATTAGAAAAACAACATATAAAAAATTTAATGTTACTAATACTGACAAAGTTAAACCAAAATTCCACCATAAATTTTTAGTTTTATCATCTAATAAACTATTTATAACATTGTATTCGCCTATAAAAATAAAAAACAAAACAACTATTGGTATAGTGTTTATAATAAGTAACCATTTTGGATTAAGTAAGTTTCGCATAGTTTTTTTTCATTTTTTTAAATAAATATTCAAATCCTAAATAAATAATAATAAGAAAGCTAAGGTATACAAATGCACCTTCGGCTTGATGTAGCCAATCTGGTTTGTAAGTTATAAATTTTTCGCTTGTTTTACTAATAACAACCGAAAATAATATTCTCGAAGTATTTGCAAAAATTGTAAAAATATAAGAACTTAAAAGCATTAATGGTAATATCATAATTTTATAGATTCTAATATTTTGATATTGTAAAGCCAAAAATGTTAGCATGATAAAACATAGTACACCAAAATTAAAACCCGAACATGATTTGTCAATCACTATATTAAGCTTTTTATGATAATATCCATTTTGAGCAATAGCTTGTGAGTCTGAATTATAAATAAGTTCTATCAATTTATTTGTTGGTTTTAACAAAAATGCTAAACTGTTGTTATCAGCCGAACCATAAGCTATTTTTAGAAAAATAAAAATTCCAATTGCTAATATATAATATAAGGCTTTTGACCTATTCAATTCTGTTATACGCATATACTATTAATCATTAAAAACTTATAATAAGGTGAAAGCACAATGTTTAAAAGCTCATTATAATTCCGTTAATTTTTCTGTTTCAATTGTTTTATTTCTAATTTTAATTGATTTAACGCCTTTTTATCTTCATTTACTTGTCTGTTTTTCTTAAATTTTTCATATTCTGTATTTGCAATTTCATCTGCGACTTTTCTTGATATTTGTCCTGCATGATTTAATATTTCTTTTTTATTAATTGTCAGAATATCATCAAGTTTTTTTATCCAATCTTGCATATACATCACTTCGTTGCTATCTGCTTGAAGTTCTGCAAATGCTAAATATTGCTCAACAAGTAAATTTAACTGTTTCAATTCCTTTTCTGTCAAATAATTTTTTGCAATTGTTATGTCAGTTTTTCTTATTTTTTCACCTTTCCATGTTGTCAATCCTAAATTTTGCTTTTCAATATTAATCCTATTTACAACAATTTCTGCTGCGGTTTGTTGATGAATTGCCCAATGTAATTTATTTTGAACTGTTGCGAAAAATTTTTTTGTTAAGTCTGTTTTTGGGGCATAATCAATACTTAAAGCATAAATATCTTTCACTTTTTGGTAAAATATCTTTTCAGAACTGCGAATATCTCGTATTCTTGCAAGTAATTCATCAAAATAATTAATTTGCCCAACTGATTTTAGCCGCTCATCATCAAGTGTAAATCCTTTAATAATAAATTCTTTAAGTCTTTGAGTTGCCCAAATTCTAAACTGAGTTCCCCTATGGGATTTTACTCTATATCCGACTGAAATAATTACGTCAAGATTATAAAAATTAGTTTGATATTCTTTTCCATCTGATGCAGTTATTCGGAAATTCCGAACAACTGAATTTTTTTCTAACTCACCCTCTTTGAATACATTAGAAATATGCTCACTAATTGTAGCTTTACTTTTTTGAAAAAGTTCAGACATTTGTTTTTGAGATAACCAAACTGTTTCATTTTCAAGTTTGACTTCTAATTTTGTTTGTCCGCTTTCTGTTTGGTATAATAATATTTTAGAGTTATTTTCCATTTTTTAGTCTTTGTTAATTTCAAATCGTTTTATTAATAAATTTGGTTAAGGAAAATTCAACTGAATATGTTCAATTGAAAAAGGAAGATTAAGCTCACACGAAGTATCTAATGAAACAAGTGGCTATCCTTTTAAAGTTGGACAGAGTTGAAAATTAATTTGTTATAATTTATATGTAAGAGCAAATCGGTCAGACCGCTTGAAGCGGTCAGACCAGTGTACTTTTATCCAACTTAAAACGGGTAGCCAAACAAGTCATAAGTTTCATTAGTATTATTTAGACAAGATTTAAGTACTGTTACAAAAGTTTTTCGACATTTAACTATTCATAACTTGCTGATTAATTTATTCTTGTACTAATACGTAAGCAACTATAAATAGGTCGAAGACCTTACATGTTTAAAATATCCTGTTAATCCTGTAAATCCTGTCAAATTATTACATTTATAAACTTAATCAATGTGACTTTGTGGTTTGACAAAAATTAATTCATAGATAATTTTTACTGAATCGGATACTAATTTTTCACAAATTTTTTCAATCAATTTATTTTCATTAAAATACTGTTGTCCTTCTTCTGTTCTTAAATTACAGTTCAATAATGTTTTACAATCAGTTGTTCCATGCATAAGCAAAAATCTTTTTTGAAACTCCTGAATCGTATCTCTTGAAATTTTACTTGCGATAGAATTTTCGGTATATTTTAACGAATTATAAATACCAAAAACCATAAATGCACCTGTAACAGCCCCGCATGTTTTTTGAAGTCTTCCCATTCCTGCTCCAAAACCACATGACATATTTATAGCCAGGTTTTTATCAAAGTTTAAACTATCAGCATATCCAATTAATACTGATTGTGCGCAATTAAAATCGGATTTAAAAGCATCTATTGCTTTATTTGATTGTATCATTTGTTATAATTTATTAAGGTAATAGAATGCGTAAGCAACATTAAATAGGTCGAAAGACCTTAGTAAAATTATTTAGGCGTAAGTAAGGTAAAAAAGCTCGAAGAGCTAAAAAAATAACCACCAAATTTTTGGCTACCCGTCAGAAGTTGGACAGTCTTGTTTCTCAAGTAGTTCTAATCATAGAATTAAAGTAAAGATTAGCAAAACTTTGCGAAACTTTGCGTCAAACTTTGTGTAACTTTGTGGTTAAAAAGCGGCTAACTTAAAACTGGTAGCCAAATTTTGCAAACAATAAATATTAATAGTATAGCGTTTCAAATGAAAGTTTTATACAATATTTAAAGTTTAAATTGTAAGCAGTCATAGAATATTATATAATTTATATTAAAAAATGCACTTTATATAAAGTAGCCTAACAAAAGTTTTTTCGACATTTACATTTTGTTAAATTACGTATTGTTAGAGTGTTAAAAAAATAAGTAAGCAATATTAAATAGGTCGAAGACCTTATAATAATTTTACAAATTTAATTAAAAATCAATAAAAATGAAAAAATCAATAATTCTTATTATAATAGCTACATTTTTGTTTGTAACAAATATCAACATGAAAGCACAAAAACTTGCTGATATATATGATAAATCACATGTAAAAGATAGGGTATCAGTATCTTATCAATTTTTACGTGAGGCAGATGTAATGTGGTCAAAAATAGTTTGGCGTAAAATTGATTTGCGTGAAAAAATTAACCTACCATTATATTATCCAGATGACACCCCTATTGGCGATAGAATGAGTTTAATAGACTTACTAATGCGTGGAATTAAAAATCAAGGTTTAACAGCATTCACAGAAAATGGTTCTGATGAATTTGGTTCAATAATGACAATAAAAGACATTGAAGAAAAGTTTGGAGCCAAAAGTGAAATACAATCGATTGATAATATTGATAATGGGGAAATAGATGAAGTAGTGATTGAAGGTTCGTATAACACAAAAGATGTTAAACAATATTTGGTAAAAGAATTATGGTTTTTGGATAAACAAAGGGCTGTACTGAAAGTTAGAATTATTGGAATTTGTCCAATTCGTGAATATTACAAAGATGACGATATTGATCAGGAATATGTTAAATATAAAAAATTATTTTGGATTTATTTTCCCGAAGCAAGAAATATATTCGCAAACCACGAAGTTTTTAATCCGCATAATGATGCTGAAAGAATAACTTTTGATGATGTTTTTTTTAAAAGAATGTTTTCGAGTTATATAGTTCAAGAATCAAATATCTATAATAATAGACGAATTTCGGATTATACATTAGGATTAGAAGCATTACTTGAAGCCGAAAGAATAAAAGAAAAAATTTTAAATTTTGAGCAAGATTTATGGGAGTACTAAAAAATAAAGTGACTGTTAAAAATAATATAGGGTATTCGACCTATTTAATGTGGCTTACGCTTTTTTACAAGCTACTATCATATAGTTGATTGTAAGAAAATATATACCGAAAACTTTTGTTATACTTCTAATATTTTTATTACCTCTTCAATTTTCTTTTTTGATGCACTTACAGTTGCATCGTTATCCATAAGTAAATAACCACCACTACTTTTAACAATCTGTTTTATATGGTTAATATTTATCAAAAATGAGCGATGAACTCTGAAAAACTCTTCTTTGTCGATAAGTAAATTTTCAAAATATTTCAGTGGCTTACTAATAACTTGAGTTCCATCATTGATTGTAAATATACTACAATACATACCATCAGCTTTTATGTATATTATTTCGTTAAGTTTGATAAATAAAATACCATCGGAAACTGGCAAACCTATTTTATCAAATGGTTTATTTTTTAATATACTACTAAGTTCTTGAAGTTGTGTATTGATTTGTGTATTAGATGAAATTGCTGCAACTTTCTCAACAGCTTCTTTAACATGTTTCGAACGCAAAGGTTTAAGTAAATATGATATTGCATTAATTTCAAATGCTTTCATTGCATATTTGTTATATGCTGTTGTAAAAACAATTTGAAAGTTAATTTGTGATTTTTCAAAAAAATTAAGAATTTGAGTACCTGCATATCCGGGCATTTCAACATCTAAAAAAACAATATCAGGAAGGTATTTATTTATAGATAAAACACCTGAGGGTAAGTCTTCAGCTTCATGTATTTCTGTAACCAAAGGGCATGATTCTTTTAGAATTGTTCTTAAAAGGTTTCTTGCTTTGGGTTCGTCGTCTATTATTAACGATTTCATATTTCTAATTTTATTTTTTAAGTAGTCTAACAAAAGTTTTTTGGCATTTTTAATTTCACAATCAATTATGTTACAATCAATTATGTTACAACTGTTTGTGAAAACAGCAAATTAGGCTACCCGTCAGAAGTTGGACAGTCTTGTTTTTCAAGTAGTTTTAATCATA
>JAOZVK010000132.1 GCA_029938185.1 Bacteroidales bacterium
AACTTAAAACTGGTAGCCCAAAAACAGCAAGATTAAATCCCGAATTTATAGAAAATCCAATTGCACGCTTATTCATACCCGAACTTGCTATCATAAGTAGGTTATCATATAAAATCGACACTTTGTAAAGTTGTAACTTATTGTAATTCTGGTGTAAACAAAATTATCAATTGTTTATTATCAATTGTCAATTACTTAAAGAAAGCAAGGGAAAATCCTGAATTAGTGTTCAATTCAATTGCTCATTTGTTAAGTCCCGAATTACTGAAAGAGAGTTTTACAATGTTGCGAAAAAATGCAGCAATAGGCATAGATGGAGTTAGTTATTATGATTATGAATAGGTCTTGAACATCAAAGTGATGCAGAACGACTATTTCACTCGCAGTATGACAAATATCTTAGACGCAATTGTAAATATCTTAGAACTGTTTGGCAATAAAAAAGTTTTTTCAAAAAAAATGTCTAACTTTGCCACCCACACGGCTCACAATGATTCGGGCGTTACACACAATTAAAAAAAAACAAAAAATGATATTTGAAAAATAAATTTTGTATTTTTGCAAATTATTCTTAACAATAACATTTTAACAATAAAAAAATGGCAAACGAACGTAAAACAGAAATAATAACTCGTAAACATTTTGAACAATTTCAAGATATAATAGAGATTGAAGAACAAAGTTCAGATAATCCTAAGATTGATAAGTTATTAAAAACAGCTTCAAAGAAAGGAACAGGAAAAGGACGACCTGAATTTTTGATTTTATTCAAAAAAAACAACGACTTATTGATTGTTATTGAATGTAAAGCGGATATTAGAAAGCACGAAAGTAAAAAACAAAATAAATATTCTGAATTTGCAGTTGATGGAGTTTTACTTTATGCCTCTTATTTATCAAATAGTTATGACGTTCTTGCTATTGCAATTAGTGGAGAGACAACACAAGAATTGAAAATATCTCATTTTTTACATCTTAAAAGCGAGAAAAAAGCTTTTGAAATTTTTGATGATAAACTTTTATCAGCCCAAAATTATTTAGATGGATATTTGAAAAGTGAACCGAAAATAAGACAAGACTACCATACATTACTCGAATTTACAAGAGAACTTAACGAAAAATTACACACACATAAAATACTCGAAAGCCAAAGAAGTTTATTAATTAGTTGTGTTCTTATAGCATTAGAAAATCAAGCATTTAGAAATTCCTACCATTCACATAATACACCCAAAAACCTTGCAAATGCCCTTGTGCAAACTGTTTCAAATGAATTAGAGAGTGCAAATATAAACTCCAAACGATTAGAAAATTTAAACACACAATTTAGTTTTATAAAAACAGATACATCTCTTTCTACAAAAGATAAAGTCTTAAAAGAACTGATAGATGAGGTAGATGAAAATATAAATGCTTTTATAAAAACACATAAATATTTTGATATACTTGGGCAGCTATATGTTGAATTTTTAAGATATGCGAACAGTGATAAAGGTCTCGGAATAGTTTTAACTCCTCCACATATTACAGAATTATTTGCAGATTTAGCACAAGTTAATAAAAATACTATTGCTTATGATAATTGCACAGGAACAGGCGGATTTTTAATTAGTGCAATGAAAAAAATGATAGCAGATGCAAAAAATGATAAAGAAAAAATAAAAGAAATAAAATCTAATCAACTAATAGGAACAGAATATCAATCACATATTTTTGCACTTGCGGTATCAAATATGTATATTCACCAAGACGGAAAAACAAATATTATTAACGGCAGTTGTTTTGATGAGAATGTAATAAATGAAGTAAAAGAAAAAAAACCAACAGTCGGATTTCTAAATCCACCGTATAAGTCTAATAAAAAGAAAGATACAGACGAATTGGAATTTATACTTAACAATTTAAAAACCTTAACAGATGGCGGAACTTGTATTGCAATAGTTCCAATGCGAAGTGCTTTGTCTCAAAGTGGAAAAATTTACGAACAAAAAAAAGAATTATTAAAAAAACATACTCTTGAAGCTGTTTTATCAATGCCAGAAGATTTATTTCATAATTCAAATGTAAGTGTAGCAACCTGCATAATGATTTTTACAGCACACAAACCACACCGTAAAGGAAAAAAAACTTGGTTGGCTTATTGTAGAAATGATAATTTTATAAAAACAAAAGACAAAGGACGGATTGATTATAATAATACATGGAACGAAATTAAAAACAATTGGTTAGACTTATATTTTAATAGAGAAACAAAAGAAGAGTTTAGTGTTACAAAGGAAATAGATTTTACAGACGAATGGATAGCAGAAGCCTATTTAACCACAAATTATGATAACATAAATGAAAAAACATTTAAGCGAAAAATAGAAAAATACCTCGCTTTTCGTTTGCTTAACAACTTATTAAATTTTAAAGAAAGAACGAATAAATTCAACAAAATTGAAACAGACAAAAAGCTAATTGAATTGTCTGATTTGTTTTACATAAATAACGGCTTAGCTTCTTCAAATGTTGACGTTTTAGAGAAGCAAGAAACAGAAAATGATATTAGATATATAAGACCTTCTCAAACTTATACTGGCTCAATTGCGGGTTATGTAAATAGAATTTTCATTCCTGATAAACACATTTATCAAGATTACACTCTTTACGTTTCAACAGACGGTCAAGGAAGTCATACATATTCTTACGTTTCGTCTTTTGAATTTGTGCCAAACAGCAATGTCGTAGTTCTTATTCCGAAAAAAGAAATGTCATTACAAGAAAAAATTTACTATGCAATGTGTATAACGAACAACAGATATAAATTTTCTTACGGCAGAAAACCAAAAGGATACAGATTAAAAAATATACTGCTACCTGCTTCACCAGCAGAATTTGTATATAAAAATATGTTTAATAAAGTTTTTGATAATTGGAAACAAATAATTAGATAAAATGTATTAAATATTGATAAATAAGAAGAAAAAGTGTGTAACATTTTCAAAATCTAAAAAAAACAAAACATTAAATGAAAAATTCATCAATTTTTAAAACAGTCAAAACAAGGATAATTGTATTGACAACGATTAGTATGTTATTTTTATCAATAATAACAGGATTTATACAATTTTATAACTTATCTGCACAAGCCGAGCAATTAAAAGAATTGATTTCTGTGTTTAAAATCGGTAATTTACAAAATAAAAACGTGATTATTAAACAAAAAAATAAACAAGAAAACGAAATTTTAGAACATAAAAATAAAGGATTTAATATGAATTTATCAAACAAAGACAAATCGGATGATGATTTTGAAACGTTTTAATTGATTTATTTCAAAAAAAGACTTATTTTTACAGTTGTTAAAATCGTAATAAAATAATAGAAAATGTGATACACTTTATTATTAATTCGTTGGTTTTTAGACAATTTAATTAATGCAGTAAGAATATCAAGTCAGATTACCAATTTTTCTGCACTTCGTTTGAAAAATTGATAATCTAACTTGACATTCTTTTTGGATAGATAGACAAATTACACAAAAAAACTAACGGATAGATAAATAAAATTTCAAAAATGAAAAAAGTATTCGTTATCATCGCAGTATCAATTGGAATGCTATACAGTTGTGGAGAAAACACAAGCACTTCCAATAATAACCAAGAAACTTCAGAAAAGGAAACTATTGTGGAAAATGAAACAGTTCAAATTGATACATTAGAGCAATTAAAAATTGAAGCGTCAAGACTAAGAGCAGGCGGTTCAATAAAAAGTGTAGATTTGTTGGAGGGAATAGCAGTAATCGAATATGTTAAAGATTACAAGGAGTATAAAAAACTTCAACCACAATCAGGTTTAAAAGAAGCAGACCTTTTAGCCTATTGGGAAAGTGGAAATGCTATAAAAAAAGCATTGGTTGACGGTTCTGTTAGACTTATGAGAAAACTTGACTTTTTAAATGGAACGAAAGTTATTCTTCCTTACAAAGGGAAAATTTATACCATTGCAATAACAAAAGAAGAATTAGAAAAATTTGTCGGGGCTGACTTAGAAACAATAAGAGGTGACTGGAATAATGCATTTTCAGACCCTTATGTATATTCTGAAACAGGTAGAGACAAATTTTTCAAGCAATTTGGAACAATAAAGTAATAGAACTACATAATTATAGGGCATTCTCTTATTTGTAAATAATGAGAATGCCAAATTAATTTTTAATATGTTGGAAGAACTAATAAATGAATTAACGGCATATCCACAGGAGACTGAATGGATAGAATTTAAGCATAACAAAAGTTCGAAAAATCAAGCTATTGGTGAATACATTTCAGCATTATCCAATAGTGCAAATCTTTGTAATCAATCCTTTGCTTATATTGTCTGGGGTATCGAAGACGGTTCTCACAATATTATCGGAACATCATTTCATATCAAATCAGAAAAAGAAGGAAATCAAGAATTAGAGTTTTGGTTAATGCAAAACTTAAATCCAAAAATAGATTTTTCTTGCCACGAATTGACAATAAATGACAAAAAACTTAGTCTGATAAAAATTCCGGCAGCAAAAGGTCAACCAAGTAAATTTAAAGGAATTGCATATACAAGAATTGGAAGTAATAAGACAGAATTAAAAAATCACCCAGACAAAGAACGAAGACTTTGGCAAAGCAATAGTGTAATAGATTGGTCTGTTGAAATTTGCCCACAGGCTACAATAAATGATTTAGATGAAACAGCAATATTTCAGGCGAAATTGAAATTCAAAGAAATCAATAAAAACAAAGCATTTTGTTCAGAAATTGACACTTGGGATAATGGTACATTTCTGGATAAAGCTCAAATTACGAAAAACAAACAAATTACAAATGCTGCATTAATTCTGTTAGGGAAAGCGGAAAGTACACATTTTTTATCACCTGCACGCATTCAAATAACATGGAAACTTGATACCGAAGAACAGGCTTATGAACATTTTACAGTACCATTTTTTATTTCGGTAAACAACGTTGTTAAAAGAATTCGTAATGTGAAATACAAAATACTGCCATTCAATACATTAACCCCAGTAGAAGTAAATAAATATGATACATGGATTATACTTGAAGCACTTAATAACTGCATTGCTCACCAAGATTATTCATTGAACAGCAGGATTATAGTAACAGAAACAATTGAAAAATTAACTTTTCAAAACGCAGGTAATTTTTATGACGGAACTATTGAAGATTACGCACTAAAAAACAAAACCCCTGATAAATACAGAAATTCATTTTTAGCCGATGCCATGAAAAACTTGGGAATGATAGATACAATTGGTTATGGAATAAAAAAGATGTTTCAATTGCAGAGAGCCAGATATTTTCCATTGCCAGATTATAATTTATCAGAACCGCAAAAAGTAATTTTATCAATACCAGGTAAAATAATTGATGAAAATTATTCTCGCTTATTAATTGATAAAAAAGACCTTAACCTAAATACAATAATCTTATTAGATAAAGTACAGAAAAAACAAACGATTACAAAAGATGAAATAAAGCAATTAAGAAAACAAAAACTTATTGAAGGACGTGCGCCAAATATTTATATTTCATCTCAAATTGCAGATATTAAAGACAATAAACAAGAGTATATTAAGCATAAAGCGTTTGATACACAATATTACAAAGATTTGGTAATTGAGTACTTGAAAGAATATAAGGAAGCAAGTAGAGATGATATTGACAGGCTTATAATTGATAAACTATCGGATATATTGGATACAGAACAAAAAAGAAAAAAGATAAATAATATTTTGTTCGCTATGTCTAAGAAAGACAAAACAATAAAAAATATTGGAGCAACAAAAACACCGAATTGGATTTTATCAGTAAAATAAGTTACAAAAAGTTACAAATAAGTTAGAAATTAAGTTAGAAAAAATACTCAACATTCAGAAAAAGAATAAGAAAGCGTACAACATGGCATTTAAAGCAATTTTTATTTTTGCCTTGCCGCAGGCGCAACACAAGGCCAAAATTAAAACAGCTTAAATGCCTATCCGTTATGCACAACAAAAAAACAAGTCAATCATTTGCACAATTTTTGCAATTTAATAATATAGTAAAAAATAATTTTTAACAAAATAAATTTAGAAACAATGAAAAAATTTATCTTAATTTTCGCATTTATTATCGGAACGATACAAATGATAAATGCACAAGAAACCAATGAAGAGTGGAAAACGCAAACTCATGTAACTGGATATTTGTCTCTCAATGGCGAATATATACACAACTTGCCTGTATTTAAAGATGTTAAAGGACGTGATATAGGACTGAATATAGGAGAAGCAAGCGTGCTTACTACAATAAAACCTCTCGAAAAATTAAAAATTAATTCGGTTGTAACATATAAACCGAAATTAACTTGGGAAGAAGTTATCACAGAAATAAGTGGAGAATGGAAGTTTAATGAAAAATTTACGACAAAAGCTGGTCGATTTTTACTTCCGCTTCACCCAGCTAATTCACAATATTATGCACCTATGAATGTAGGTATTGCATTACCAATGTTCGTTACAAATCAACCTCTGTTTCCTCTAAGTATGAATGGACTGAATATTAATGGAGACATTTCTTTAAGTAACAATATATCAATCCATTATAATCTATCAGGCGGACAATATACAAAATATTCCAAAAAAGAGGCAGGGCTTCTCGGTTTTTTTGGCAGAGACGGTGTATATATGAATAATAACGTAGAAAAAGTGAATGAATTTATTCAACAAGTTGAAAGCAAACAAAACGGAATATATCCGAGTTATTTTGGAAGTGGTGGAAAACTTGCAATTCATATAGGCGATTATTTGGAAATAGGAGGAGCTGGATTTTTCAGCACAGAAAAATTGAGCAAACAGCCTAACGAAACAACAATTTTCAAAACAGATATAGAAATAATAAATTATGGAACTAATTTAGTATTCGATTACAATAATCTAAATATCAAAGCATCTGCATGGTTTGGAAATGAAACTCCTAATGATGCACAACATTTTGATACATACAATTGGGAGATGTATTATGGAGAAATTGCATACACATTTAATACAGTAACACCATATTCTAAAATAGAAATAGTAAACGGACGACTGAAAGACTGGCAAAGATTTACACTTGGAATTAATTATCGTCCTATTTTTGAAACAACTTTTAAAGTTGAATATCACCGTTATTTACAAGAATATGTCGATGATTTTAATATTTTTCAAGTAGCTATTATTTATTCATTCTAAAAAAAAAAAAATATGAAATTTATATCCAAAATAGTATTAGTATTTATATTTATTGCAGGCTCAATAATGTATGCAAACGGACAAGAATATAAAATAATTGTAAACTCATCAAACACAGTAAGTTCATTATCAAATAAAGAAGTTTCAAATTATTTTTTAAAGAAAAAAACAAGATGGAGTAACGGCACAAAAATAAATCCAGTTGATTTAAGTTCAAGTTCCGTAATAAGAAAAAACTTTTCAAAAAATATACACAAAAAAAGTATAGGACAAGTAAGAGCATTTTGGCAACAATCTGTTTTTTCAGGCAAAGCATCGCCACCGCCAGAAAAGAAAAATGACAAGGCTGTTATTTATTATGTGAAAACAAAAAAAGGGGCTATCGGTTATGTTTCAAAAAATGCTAATACTAAAGAGGTTAAACTAATAACTATTAAATAAAAATTCAAATGTTAAAAAATTTAAAATTTCAATACAAAATTGTAATTTTTCCTGTTTTTTTTATTATGTTTTTAATAGGTTTGTATTTTGTATCATCTTTTTATGACAATAAAAATGAAAAACTTATTTCGCAAACGCAAAATATATTTTTACCGAGTATAGAAAATAGTATAAAACTCAACAATAAATTATCGACAATTCAAAAATCTCTTCAAGATGCAGTTGCATCGGCAGAAGAATATAAATTGAGCGAAACGGATACAATTGCACAAAATTTTACGAATTTATGTTTATCGCTTATTGAAAAAACAGATGCTAAATTTGTGAAAGACAGTATTTTGGACTTATTCAATAGTTATTATTCCAATGCAAAAACAGTTAGCAAAGAGATGATAGCTGGCGATTTTTCTGAAAATTTAAGTCAAAATATTACCATCATGTTGTCTCAATACAACAACTTAGACAGCTTGTTGAACGTGTTAGAAACAAACAGCCGGCAACAAACAAATTTACATTTTGCAGAGATTGAGAGAAACAATAAAAAATCGTCAAATTTCAATTTATTCCTTCTTCTGTTCGGGAGCGTTATTATTATGACAATTTCATATTTTGTTATTATTTCAGTTGTAAAACCGATAAAGAAAACAGTTGTATATCTAAAAAAAATGTCAGATAAAAATATTAATTTTCAAATTCAAGAAAAACGAAACGATGAAATTGGCGAACTTTACCGCTCAATAAACGAAATTAATATAAATTTCAGAGATATAATTCTGAATATAAATGACACCGCAACAGCCGTTTCAGATGCGAGTAATCAATTAAGTTCAGCTTCTGAGAAAATTTTAGAAAGAGCAAATGAGCAAGCAGCTACCACAGAAGAAGTTGCAACTTCAATGGAAGAGATGCTTGCTATGATAAACTCAAATACTCAAAATGCTGAATTGACAGGAAAAACATCGACAAAATCGGCAAATGAAATGAAACAGAGCAATGAAATTTTTGTGCAAACAATAAATTCAGTTTCAGAGATAAGCGAAAAAATATCAATAATTTCAGAAATAGCAGATAAAACAGATATTTTGTCGATAAATGCGGCGATTGAAGCGGCAAGAGCAGGAGAAAGTGGTAAAGGATTTTCGGTTGTGGCAAACGAAATTAGAAAACTTGCCGATAAAACAAAAATTGCATCAGATGAAATAACAAAATTATCTAAAAATGGACAAGATATTTCGAGAATTGCAGGAGAAAAACTAAAAAACGCAATTCCTGAAATAATAAAAAGTGCAGAGCTTGTAAATAACATTGTATCAGCAGGAAAAGAACAACAAAGCGGAGTTGAAAATATCAATATTTCAGTTCAACAACTGACAGAGATAACAAATGAAAATTCAGCATCTGCCGAAGAAATGGCATCGTCTGCGGAAGAATTATCGGCACAAGCAAAGCAATTAAAAGAGTTGATTTCAGTGTTTAAAATTGGTAATTTACAAAACGAAAACGTGATTATTAAACAGGAAAATAAACAAGAATACGAAATTAAAGAACATAAAAATAAAGGATTTAATCTTACTTTATCAAACAAAGACAAATCGGATGATGATTTTGAAACGTTTTAATTGATTTATTTCAAAAAAAAACTTATTTTTACAGTTGTTAAAAACGTAATAAAAGCAAGAAGTTACCGTTATAATCAATTGAAAAAAACAAGAAATTGATATAAATTGAGTATTTATGCAAAATACTTTTGAAAAATAAATATGATATTAAAAATAAAAATACCGGCAAACTCAATAAATAAAGCTTTTCAAAAAGACAAAGTTAACAGAACTAATTTTGAAAATTTTAAAAACCAACTTCAAATAATTGTTAATAAAATTGACGACAATGAGAGTGAAGAACATTTAAAAAATTTTCTAATTCAATTTTTCAAAAATACATTTTTTCAAAATAATGAAGTAAACACAAAAGGCAGAACAGACCTTGCTATATACAACGGAATTGATAATAAAACAACTGTCGGAGTAATATTTGAAACAAAAAAGCCTTCAAACAAGGCTGACATGATAACAAAAACAGATATAAATAAAAAAGCACTTCACGAAATTATTTTATACTATCTACAAGAACGAATTGAATTTGAAAATAACGAAATCAAAAATATTATTGTTACCAACTTAAATGAATGGTTTATTTTTGATGCAATAGACTTTGAACGTGCATTTTTCAATACAAAATTAAAACAGGAATATAAAAAATGGAAAACAGGACAAAAAACAAGTAAAAACACGGATTTTTTTTACAATGAAATTGCAAAAAAATATATAAACCAAAATAATACAGAAATAGAATGCACTTATGTAAATTTTCAGACTTTCAAAAATATTGAAAAATTACCTGAAAATAAGCTGATAAATTTATATAAATTATTTTCGCCGGAACATTTATTAAAATTACCACACGTAAACGACAGTAACTCACTTGATACAGGTTTTTATAATGAATTACTGCACATAATAGGTTTGGAGGAAACGAAAATTAATAATAAAAAAATAATTAAACGTAAAGAAAAAGCAAACAGAAATCCTGCATCTTTGATTGAAAACACCATTAATATACTTCAAACAGAGGATAGACTTAAACATATAAACAATATTGACAAACGATACGGCACAAAACAAAATGAACAAATTATTAATGTAGCTCTCGAATTAAATATAATGTGGATAAACCGCATTTTATTTCTTAAACTTCTCGAAGCACAATTGATTCAATATCACGGAGATAATACAAATTATCAATTCTTGAAATCCAAAAACATTGTTGATTTTGACCAACTAAACGAACTCTTTTTTGAAGTTCTTGCAAAAGAACATAACAAAAGGAGTTCAAACATAAAAGAGATATTTAAAAAAATCCCATATCTAAACAGCTCTCTTTTTGAAATTAGCAGATTAGAAGACGAAACAATACGAATAAACAGTTTAAAATCTCGCTTAAAATTGCCAACAAGCAGTAAAAGTATCCTTACGCAAAAAAACGAACTCACAATACTTGAATATATATTAGATTTTCTTGATGCTTATGATTTTACAAGCGAAGGAAGCGGAAAAATTCAAGAAGAAAATAAGAATTTAATCAATGCCTCTGTGCTTGGGCTTATTTTTGAAAAAATTAATGGTTATAAAGACGGTTCATATTTCACGCCAGGTTACGTTACAATGTATATGAGCCGTGAAAATATTCGCAATGCAGTTGTGCAAAAATTCAAAGAAGCTAATAACTTTGCCAAAGTTCCAAACTTTGGCAAAGTTGAAACTTTCGACGAACTAAAAGATAAAATAACAGACCGTAAACAAGCAAATAAAGTAATAAACAGCCTTAAAATATGCGACCCAGCCGTTGGCTCAGGGCATTTTCTTGTTTCTGCACTAAACGAAATAATTACAATAAAATCAGAACTTGGAATATTAGAATATCAAAACTCAAATCGTGTAAAGAACTATAAAATTGAAGTCGTAAACGATGAATTAATAATTTCAGATAAAGAAACAGAAGAATTATTTGAATATTCTTTAAATAAAAAAGGAAACGCAGTTGATTATAAACAAGATTTGCAAGAGGCAATATTCCATGAAAAACAAACAATTATAGAAAACTGTCTTTTTGGTGTAGATATTAATCCAAACTCTGTAAATATTTGTAGGTTAAGACTTTGGATTGAATTATTGAAAAGTTCATATTACACGAAAGAAAGCAAATATTTAGAATTAAAAACACTTCCTAATATTGATATTAACATTAAACAAGGAAATTCACTTGTAGGGCGTTTTTCCCTCAACGGAAACGGTGTTACAAATGGACAAGCACAGAAAATGAAACTTGTAACCGAAAAATACAAAACACAAGTTATTTTATACAAATCAACAAACGATAAAATTGTAAAACAAAAAGCCGAAAATGAAATAT
>JAOZVK010000133.1 GCA_029938185.1 Bacteroidales bacterium
ATAAGGTTTTTAAGAATAAAAAAAGTGTAAACTACTTTTTGACATTTATGAAAAACACCAAATATTCTATAAAAAAAATAACCCACAGAAAAACTGTGGGTTAGAAAATATATAGTTTTTTTGCTAAAAAAAGCTTATCTTAATTTAAAAGCAATTGTACCAAGTGTACGAATTGATCCATCGGGACCAGCAGCTTTTATATTTTCAATATATACTTTTCTACCAGAAGTAACTTTTCTAATAATTTGCTTTTGTTGAGAAGTAAAACCTGCACCTCTTGAGCTTGCATCTTCTTCGTAGCCTTTTATAGTAGCTGAAACTGAAAACCCAGTAACTCTAAATTTTAAATTGAAGTCAAAATTTGGTAAATCAGCTTTTACACCACTTTGAGCAAGAAGCATGTTTTTAGCCATAACTCCACCTTGCCTGTTTTTTGGGTTATTACCAATAACAGCAACAGGATCAGGAACTCTTTTTACTCTAAATTCTTTTCGTCCCATATTTTTTTTACTACCATTTCCAAAATCAGCAATTGCATCAATATAAACTTTTCCTGTTTTTTTAACTTTAACAACATATTCTTTACCAGTCTTAACAATGCTACCAGAACTAATTGATGCTGATACTTTGTCATCAGGAACTCCTGATACAGATATTGCAACAGGATTTGCTACACCAATATAAAATACATTCATTTTGGTTGGAGATACAACTAAGCCAGCTTCAGCAACTTGATATTCTGAGTCAAATTTATATTCAAGTGTATCACCAGTAGCAGGAGATTTTATTTTTATTACTCCTCCCCATTTTTTTATACCTA
Organism: Bacteroidales bacterium; assembly: GCA_029938185.1. GTDB lineage: Bacteria > Bacteroidota > Bacteroidia > Bacteroidales > JAOZVK01 > JAOZVK01. Next base: position 821 of record JAOZVK010000133.1, read on the forward strand.
CTGAGCCTGTAGAGCCTGAATAAACACCTTTTCCATTTTTGATTGTAAGTTTCCTTCCGCCTACCTGAATATTTGGTATTTCTGTAGAATCAGATGCAGCAATAAAGACCTCTGCTTCATACTTATTACCAACAAGAACATAGTTGCTATTTGTTTTTACAATAGCTTCTAATTTGTTAAACTTAAATGTTCCAGCATCAACTTGACTTAATAAATAAGCTAATATTTCAGATTCTGCATTTCTGATATCACTTTGTATTTTCGACATCAATGTTACAACACCAGCTAATGGCAAGTGGTCAAAATTTGCAGTAGCCCAAGGAACCATATCTCCTGTATTTCCAACAATATCACTTGTATTAAGACTATTCTTAATTCCATTTGCTGTTCCTTTATTTTTAACAGTATCTTTCATATAAGAGAGTAATTTTTCTCTAAATGCTTCAATCTCTTTTTTAAGCTCTGCGCCTCTACCTTCAAGTATCATTATTTGACCTGGAATATTATTATCCGCTTTGTTTTGAATACTTCTAGGGTCTCCCTCTGGACCATCTGCTGTTTGAACTACCAATAGTTTCAGTTCTTGAACTCTATCAAATATTTTTTGAGCTTCAATTTTTACCTCATCCATTTTATCTTTAGTAGGCTTTACAGCTGGTTTTTCTTTGAGAAGAGCTTCTATTTTAGCGTATACATCTCCATTTTTATTTTGAAAGTTTTCAGCTGATTTTACCAAGCTATTGTCTATCAAGACAAAAGCATTAAGTACTTCAGCAGATACATTAAGAGCTAACAGGGCCGTGAGTACTAAGTACATCATACCAATCATTTTCTGCCTCGGGCTTTCTTTTCCGTGTCCCATATGCTACAATATTATTAGTTAACTTTTTTAAATTATTAAATTATCTATCAAGATTAACATTCATTGCAGCTAGCATATTTCCATATACAGTGTTGAGAGATTCTAATCTTGTACCAAGTTTTTTGACTTCGTCATTATACTTTTGCGAATATTTTACAGAGCCTTGTAAGTCTGCCATCATTTTGTCAAGGTCGGCTTCGTTCAACTGCATTTCAAATATCGCATTTAAAGCTGATAGGTTATTGTTCAATTTTCCAACTTTATCACTATATCCTTTGTTTCCTTCTTTTAGTGAGCCAAAGTCAATATCCATATCATTAGTTAGCTTTTCATAAGCAGTTATAAAATTACTACTTGTTTCAGTAACTTTTTGATTATGTTTATCATAAGTGTCTGAAAGATTTTCTACAGAGTAATTCAATGATTCAGTAGATTGTTTTACACTTTCTGACAAGTTGTCAGTTGATTCTTTTACAGCATTTGTCAGATTTTCAGCAGAAAATTTAACAGTTTCAGCAGACTGTTTGTACGACTCTGATAAGCTACCAACAGATTCTTTAACATTTTCAGTAGATTCTTTGTAAGCGTTAGATAAATTACTAACCGATTGAGCAGCAGCTTTAACGTTATCAGTATACTCATTTGTAGCTAGTGCTGCATCGGAGATATTTGCCAATTCGCCAACTCTTTGGTTAAGATTATTTAAGCCTTCTCCCAGTTTATCAAAAACACCTGAATCTCCAGCATTTTCCAGCATTTTATCAAATTTAGAAAGTGCCTCTCCAGAACTTGAAGCTGTATTTGTAACTGTATTTGAAGTTGTATTTGAAATAGCTTGAGGTTTATCTTTCTTTGTTTCAAGTGGTATTTCATCATTAAGTCCTGCTAATTCAGGGTAAGCCAATGTCCAGTCAATTTCTTCATGCAGTGGCTCAAAAGACGAGAAAAAGAAAATTAAAGCCTCAACACTTAATCCAACAACTAACATTGGACCTGCACCTGGCCAGTGCATAATTTTAAAAAGTGCTCCAACTATTACTACAGCCGCTCCCATTCCATAGAGCTTGCCCATAAAGTTTTTCCATCCGTGTGTTTGGGTTAATTCAGCAATTGTCATATTCGATCTTTGTTTAATTAATAAATAAAATTGATTTTCAAGGATAAATGTATGCATTTTGGTTTGAACCAAAAAATAAAATTTAAATTATTTATCAAAATCTGTTGGCATCCCAGTCCATTTGGTCTTTTCCTAAGTACGATCTTACACATCTAAAACCAATATATGATTTTGCAGTGTCTTGATACTCATATGTTCTTGTGCCTACTTGTAAATAATATCCTATATCTTTCCACGATCCTCCTCTAATAACTTTTCTTTTTAAAGTTGGAGGGTCATCTGCTAAAGCATTGTATGTATAATCAGGATTTAGGTCGTGAGTGAAACTATATGCTGATTCGTCAAATGCATTTGATGTCCATTCCGAAACATTTCCTGACATGTCATAAAGACCATATTCGTTAGCCGAGTATTTTGAAACCTCAACTGTTTCGTTTGCTCCGTCATCACCATAATTACCTCTTAATGGTTTGAAGTTGGCAATAAAACATCCTGTTACATTTCTTGTATAAGGACCACCCCAAGGGTACATTGATAAATCTAATCCTCCTCTTGCTGCATATTCCCATTCGGCTTCAGTTGGAAGTCTATAATCTTGATATGGTGGTTCTCCTTTTTTTGCTAAAAAGTTTCTCATATATTGAGTTCTCCATATACAAAAAGCATTTGCTTGTTTCCAATCTACACCAACTACAGGATAGTTTTGGAACGCAGGATGCCAAAAATAACTTTTTGCGTAAGGTTCGTTATATGAGTATGTGTAATCAGCCATCCAAACTAAGGTATCAGGGTAAACATTCATTTTTGCAGACATTATAAAAGAAGATTTATCTTTTATTTGTACTTTCTGTCCTTTACTATCAATAATTGTGCCTTTATATTCGCCACCTGTAAAGTCTTCTTTAAAATTGTATCTATTACTTTTCTTAGATGCTTGTTTTAAATCAATCCAGTAATATTCATATACGAGCTTTCTTGTATCAACTGTTTTTTGTCTATAAAATCTTTCATGTACAGGAAGGAATATTTCATGAATTGCTTCTACATACTCCTCATCTTCACTATTCCATTCAAGTTCTTTTTCCCAGTTTAGGAAACAAGTGTTAGCATCTTCATGATCATAGCCATCATAGGTTTTATCCTCATCAATTTCGGCTTTATATCCTTCAATATCTTTTTTTACTAACATACGTCTTACAATTGAGTCTCTTACCCAATATACAAATTGTCTATACTCGCTATTTGTTATTTCTGTAATATCCATCCAAAAAGGATCTATCGAAACAGTTTTCGACTGAGCAGTTAAGGCAAAAGGCACATCTTGATCATTTGGTCCCATATTAAATGTACCTAATGGTATTAATACCATTCCATAAGGGTCTGGCTCGTACCAATCTTTATTCTTTTCAACACCTACTAATTCACCATTTGGTTCTGAACTTCCGCAGCTACTCAATATGGCTAAAACTAAACTAATTAAAATTATTCTTTTCATAACAACACTGATATTTAAATTGCTTTTTAGGCAATGGTTTTCAAACTAATTATAAATATTTTACACTTTTATATTTTTGAGGATTTCCACTAATTTCAAATGAGAAACAATATCCTAACATAACTTCATGTGATCCGCCGGCCGAATTAAGTTTTGAAGTTGTTATGTCATATGCGTATCCAATTTTTATCCCATTAAATAATTCAATTCCTGCTAATAAAACTATTGCATCTCCTGTTCTATATGTAACGCCTCCCCAAAATTTTTTATTGTACATTATATTAATATTAAAACTAAATTGACTAGATGTACCGTCTGTTTTTATAAACATTGTAGGACTAAAATCTATTAACGAATTGTATAATTCAATATTATATCCTGACATTAAAAAATAGTGCCTTTTTAAATATGGTAGTTCAACTGTATTAAATTTCATATTTGGCTGAGTCAAATGAGTTGATGAAATTCCTGCATATAAATCTCCAACTTGATAAAATAATCCTATTCCCAAATCAAAAGATAAATGTTGATCTTTCTCTACAGGGATTGCATTATCGCCAGCTATTGATTCTGGTGCAATCCAATCTCCTTCTATTGATTTATTAAACATACCAATATTTATACCAAAACTTAAACGACCTGTTCCTATTTCGTGATGATATGCTAAAGCTAAATTTGCATTGAAATTTTTTTCAAAACCAATTCTATCATCATATATTGTAAGTCCAATTCCACTATTTATACCAAAAGGTTTTACTGGAGCATTGATACTAAATAGTGTTGTAGCAGGAGCTCCGTCTATTCCCATCCACTGACGTCTGCTTAATACTTTTGTACATATTTCATTGTGCTTTCCAGCATAAGCAGGATTACTTCCCATCAAGTTAAACATGTTATGACTAAATTGTGGATCTTGCTGTGCAAATATATTTATTGATATAAATAATAAAATGTATGTAAATAAAATACTTTTCATAATTGTTTGATATTTTAAGCTCTTAAAGTTTAAGGTTTCAATCTATTCAATGTAACTTATAAGTAGTCTTACAAAAGTTTTTCGGTATTTATTTTTGTACAATTAATTATATGACAGTTGTTTGTAAGAATGCGTAAGCCACATTAAATAGGTCGAAGACCTTAAATGAAATATGTGCAATTTTTTTATGCTTAAATGTAATTTTTTTTGTGAAGTGAAAATCAATAATGATAAAATTATTTTAGTTTAAGCAACTATAAAAAATTAAAAAAACTATGTATTATTAAAATATCAGCAAAATAAGTTAAAAAAACATTGATTACAAACTATATTATTCTTTATAAATATCAAAGATACAACAATATATATGCCATTCATGTATCAGTTATTTGTAATTTATTGTATAAATATATTATATACAAACACTTAATATTCTAAGTTAATAGTACGATAAATTATTAAAAATGTTCGCAAAATGTCATTTTTTTTAAAAAGATTATGTTTTTACATATAATTTTTTATTTAATTTATGTCAAAACATAAGCTATACATTATTATTATTCAAATTTAAATAACATTTATTCTTTTAATTTTTTATATCTTTGCATATCATTTTATATATACTGAAAATGGGTTAAACTTCCGATAATTTAATCACAAAGAATTGGATTATCTACTGAAACAAGATATAAATTGATTAAGTTTATAAATGTAATAATTTGACAGGATTAACAGGATATTTTAAACATGTAAATCCCGTCTAAATAATATTAAAGAAACTTATGACTTGTTACATTATACTGAAATTCAAATGATTAAATTATCTGTTTGTTTTCGATTTTTTATATCATTTGTAGTATATAAAAAAAATATTTTACAGAGAAGAAGATGAGTTTCATGTTTCAGAAATTAACCTTAGACTTTTGAAAATAGACATTGGTTTGCAACTATGCGCAAATTTATTTTTTAACAGGTAATAATAAAATTAGTTAGGCGTATGCAAACTAAAAAGGCTTATAGAGCCAATAATTAGATAATTGTAAAAGACTTGTTACTTAAATATTAAAACTTTGGAATGGCAAATAAAAAAGAACAATTTTTTAAGAAACTTAGACAAAAATATCGATTAACTATATACAACGATCAAACAATACAGGAGGTATTCTCATTTCATTTATCAAGAATGAATGTATTTGCTTATGCTGGTTTATTTGTTATTTTAATAAGCATAATAGTTATATTAATGTTTATACACACACCATTAAACATTTTTTTACCAGCATATACTGATAGCAAATTAACAAGAAATATAATGGATAATGCATTGAGGGTTGATTCTATTGAAAAGGAAATAATAGTAAGAGACCGATATTTTGAAAATATAAAAAATATAATGCAAGGTAAGGAGCTTAATAACTATGAAAGTGTACATGATACAAATATACATTACGATGATATTAATTTTACGGTTTCCAAGCATGATTCTATTTTAAGAAATCAGATTGAAGAACAAGAACAAAATAATCTTTCGGTAATTGAGAATACAAAATCAAACAATAAATTAAATAACCTTCATTTTTCAATGCCTGTCAAAGGAATGGTTATTAATAAATTTAATTTAGATGAAGACCATTATGGTGTTGATTTTGTTGCTGGTCCAGACGAACCAATTATGGCAACACTGGATGGTACAGTGATTTTTGCTGACTGGAGCTTGGCAACTGGCTATATAATTCAAGTACAACATGAGAATAGCTTAATATCAATATATAAACATAATTCTGTTTTGTTAAAGAAGGTTGGCGATCATATTACTGCAGGAGAATCAATAGCTATAATTGGAAATTCGGGTGAACAAACAACTGGACCTCATTTGCATTTTGAGTTATGGCACAATGGTATACCGCTAAACCCTGAGGACTATATTGCTTTTTAGTAAGGTCTTGACCTAATTTAATGTGCTTTACACATTATTACAAATAGCTGTCATATAAGGTCTTCGACCTATTTATAGTTGTTTACGCATTAGTACAAAGACAATTTAATCAGTAAGTTATGAATAGGTAAATGTCGAAAAATTTTTGTAACAGTACTTAGTCAATTGTGTGAAATCAAATATCGTAAATTTTTGTTAGAGTATTTAAAATATATTCCAAACGGTTATAATCTTAACATTAACAAACTGTTATCAATTATTAACCAAAGTATTGTATCATTGAATAATTGTACTATTTAAAGTATAATTCAAAAGATACACTTTGTATAAAATAGCTAATACAAAACAAGCTTTATGGTAATAAAGTAGGTCAAAGACCTTATAAAAATCGAATATGAAAAAAAAAATTGCAATATTGGGTTCAACTGGTTCAATAGGAACGCAGGCATTAGAAGTTATTGAAAAAAATGAAAACTTGTTTGAATTAGTTGTTATTACTGCAAATAACAATGATAAACTGCTTATATATCAGGCAAAAAAATATAGACCTGACACTGTTATTATTGCAAATAAAAATAAATATGAGAATGTTAAAAATAGTCTTAAATCATTACCGATAAAGGTATATGCGGGAAGAGAATCAATTGAACAAGTAGTTGAGATAAGTGATGTAAACATAGTATTGACTGCAATGGTCGGATTTGCTGGTCTTTTGCCTACAATAAAAGCTATTAACGCAAAAAAAGATATTGCTTTGGCAAATAAAGAAACTTTGGTTGTTGCTGGAGATTTAATAACCGAACTTGCTTACAAAAACAGAGTTAATATTTTGCCAGTAGACTCGGAACATTCAGCAATATTTCAATGTTTAGTTGGCGAAAATTTAAACCCTATAGAAAAAATTTACCTAACTGCTTCGGGAGGACCTTTTAGAGGAAAAAATATTGAATATCTAAAAACAGTTACTAAAAATGAAGCTCTTAAACATCCAAACTGGGAAATGGGAGCTAAAATAACTATTGACTCTGCTAGTTTGATGAACAAAGGACTAGAAGCAATTGAAGCAAAATGGTTATTTGATTTATCGCCAAATCAGATTGACATTATTGTTCACCCTCAATCAATTATTCATTCTATAGTACAATTTGAAGATGGTTCGATGAAAGCTCAAATGGGATTACCAGATATGAAATTGCCTATTCAATATGCATTATCATATCCAAATAGAATAAAGAATGATTTTAAAAGATTTAATTTTTTAGATTATAAAAATTTATCTTTTGAAGAACCAAATATTGAAGTTTTTAGAAATTTGAAAATAGCTTTTGAGGCTTTAAATAAAGGTGGAAATATTCCTTGTATAATGAATGCAGCTAATGAAGTTGTAGTTGATGCATTTTTGAATGAAAAAATAAGCTTTTTGCAAATACCTGAAATTATTGAGAAAACTATTGATAAAATTGACTTTGTTAAGAAACCATCTTATGATGATTATGTAGAAATTGACAAGCAAGCAAGGATACTCTCTAATTTACTGATAGATAGATGATAACTGATATTTTAATAAAAATATTACAAATATTTTTGATTAAATCAATATTGGTAATATCTCATGAATTAGGACATTTTGTTTTTGCAAAATTATTTAAAATAAGAGTAAAAGAATTTCAAGTTTTTTTAAGTCCATGGATTTTACCTTTTAAGATAAAACGAGGGCATACTGAATATATATTTGGCTGGTTACCAATTGGAGGACATGTATTAATGTTAGGAAGGATTATTAAAGAGACTGATACAGGTATAGAACCATTTGAATTTGATTCGAAACCAGCTATTCCGAAATTACTAATTATACTTGGAGGGGCTTTAGTTAACTTTCTATCGGCTTTGTTTATATATATTTTTGTTATATTTTACTGGGGTGATGAATACCTACCTACTGAAAATGTGAAATATGGTATAATGACCGATTCTATCGGAAATAGTATTGGCTTGGAAAATGGTGACAAAATAATAACGGTGAATAATAAAAATATTGAAAAGTTTAGTGAAATTATACCTGAAATTTTATTAAGTGACAAAAAAACTATTCAAATTGAAAGAAATGGAATAAAAAAAGAACTAATAGTTCCTGATAGTACAGCTACAAATATTATTAAGAATAGGTATCCTTTTATACAAGCGAGAATACCTTTTGTTGTAGGTGGATTGACAATGAAATCGGTAGCCAGAAAGGCTGGTATCAAAGAGGGTGACAAAATAGTTGCATTAAATGGATGTAAAGTTCGTTTCTTAGATGAGTTTAAAGACAAATTGTCCAATTATATTAATGAAGAAATTATAATAACAGTTGATAGAGATGGTAAAGAATTGGATATAACCATAGTAGTACCTAAAGAAGGATTAAGAAGAATGGCTCCACTACTAAAATTGAATGAATTCTATGAGTTTCGTAAAATTAATTATAGTTTTTTTCAAGCAATACCTACAGGAATTCTTAAAGGATATAATGAAATTAGTGACTTCTTTTATAGTTTAAAACTACTAATTTCTCCTAAAACATATTCTTATATAAGAATTGGTACTTATTTTACAATGTTTAATTATTTATTATCTAATTGGAACAGGTATGATTTTTTGATGATAACTGCCTTTTTATCAGTAATAGCTGCTATATTTAATGTTATACCGTTTCGTCATACAGATGGTGAACAAGCAAGCTTTTTATTATGTGAATTTTTTTTAGGTAGAAGTCCAACTTATAGGTTAAAGAGACAAGATTTAGTGATTAATTTGGTTATTATTTCATCTTTTTTATTATATGTATACTACGATGTAATAATTACATATTTATAAGGTCTTCGACCTTAATATGCAATTTAACAAAACATAAATGTCATTTTTTTTTTGTTAGGCTACTTATAAGCACAAAGACAAAATTTTTTATATAAAAAATAATGATTACTTTTTAAATTTATAAATTTAGTAAATGGAGATTTTAATAAAAGCAGGACAATTAATATTGAGTTTATCAATATTAGTATTATTTCATGAATTAGGACATTTTGCTTTTGCAAAATTATTTAAAACCAGAGTAGAAAAATTTTATCTATTTTTCAATCCTTGGTTCTCTCTTTTTAAAATAAAACGTGGAGATACTGAATACGGAATAGGTTGGTTACCACTAGGAGGTTATGTAAAAATATCGGGAATGATTGACGAGTCGATGGATAAAGAACAACTTGATAAAGAACCAGAACCATGGGAATTTCGTTCAAAACCAGCTATTCAACGATTGCTTATTATGCTTGGTGGAGTTTTAGTTAACTTTTTATTAGCAATATTTATATACATATTTATTTTATTTTACTGGGGAGATGAGTACTTACCAACTGAGAATGTTAAATATGGAATAATGACCGATTCTATTGGTGAAAGCATTGGCTTGAAAAATGGGGATAAAATAATATCAGTAAACAATAAAGATGTTACCAATTTTAGAAAAATTATACCTGAAATTTTATTAAGTGATAATAAAACTATTCAAATAGATAGAAATGGAACAAAAAAAGAGCTACTGGTTTCTGATAGTATGGTTGCAAAAATTATCAAACATAGATATCCTTTCATTGAGGTAAGAATACCATTTATTGTAAATGGATTTACTAAAAACTCAGTAGCAGAAAAAGCAGGTTTAAAAAAAGGTGACAAAATAATTGCATTAAATGGAAAAGAAATTCATTTTTTTGATGAGTTCAAATATAGATTGCCCGATTATATTAATAAAGAAATTGTAATAACAGTTGATAGGAATGGAAAAGAATTGGATATTGCTATTGTTGTACCTAAAGAGGGATTGATTGGAGTTGCTCCATTAGGTAAATTAGATGAATTTTTTGAGCTACGCAAAGTTAATTATAGTTTTTTTCAGGCAATACCAGCAGGTATTAGTAAAGGATATAATGAGGTTGGCGATTATTTACGTCAATTTAGATTATTATTTACTCCAGAAACAGAAGCTTATAAAAATATTGGTGGTTTTATTGCAATAGGTAATATTTTTCCATCAACTTGGAACTGGTATGCTTTTTGGACAATGACCGCCTTATTATCAATAATGTTGGGTGTAATTAATATATTACCAATTCCTGCCTTAGATGGTGGTCATGCAATGTTTTTGTTTTATGAAATTATTTCAGGACGAAAACCAAGTGATAAATTTATGGAATATGCTCAAATAACTGGTATGGTTATTTTATTATCTCTTGTTTTATATGCAAATGGTAATGATATACTAACGTATATTATAAAATAAGGTCTTTGACCTATTTAATATGGCTTACACATTATATGATTAACTTAATTTTATAAATTATTGCGACATCTTAAAATGCACTAAATGAGTAAAAAAAACACAAAACAAGTTGGCTACCTT
>JAOZVK010000134.1 GCA_029938185.1 Bacteroidales bacterium
ATTGTATAATTGTATAATTGTATAATTGTATAATTGTATAATTGTATAATTGTATCATTGTATCATTGTATCATTGTATCATTGTATAATTGTATAATTGAATTAGTATAAGCAACATTATGGAATAAGATAAAATTCTCACTTTTTAGTAAATTTCATTTTAATCCATCTTGGAACTATTACTGCACCTATAAATAAGTAAGGATAGTAAGTTATTAGCCTCCACAATAAAGCCATAACAACAGCTACACCAGCAACTTGAGGTAAAAAATCGCCTAAATATTCCGAAAAAACATATTCTGTAAAACCACTTCCTCCAGGAGTCGGACTAATTAGCATCATTATCCACATAACTAATTGACGTGCAAAAAGTAAAAACTGGTCTTTTCCTATAAAAAAGCTTAAAAACATTGCATTTACAACCCAGTATCTAGATGTCCACGAAAAAAAAGTTGCTGCAAATGCCTTTATCCAAAAACTAAATGGCTTTGATTTTAATTCTTTTGAACTTTCAATAATATCGGTTCCTGCTTTGTGTGCACCATATCTCCATCTTCTTATTAATGGTAATTTAAATATCCATAATATAAGCCATTTTAAACCTCTAGGATTTTTAAAAAGTCCATAACTTAAAATCATCATATATGCCAACTTCACGGAATATCCTATTACAGCAAAAAGAAAAAATTCATTTGTAAATGATATTTGTCCACCAACTGAAAATAAAGAACTTAAATTTATAAATATCAATAATATTGGAAGCATTAGTATAAAATACAATTCGTCGAGAAAAGATGTAGCCATAACAACGGCTGAACTTCTTCCAACACTAATATTTTCTTTATGAACATACAAGATAGCTAAACTTGTTCCTCCAACAGCCGATGGAGTTATGGCAGATGTAAACTCCCATAGCATCACTACTCTAAATGCTTGTAACCATGATAACTTATTGTCGGTTAGTATTCTAATACGAATCATATAACCTAAATCTCTAAAAACCATCAGTATTATTGCAATAATTAACCAAAAAAATGACATATATGTAAATTCTATAACATCGAATGCCTTTGCATCGAACTGGTCATAAAGCATATACGCAACTACACCAAGTCCAATAAGTATTGGATAAATCATTTTTCTTGGTTTTATTCTTTCTGCTATACTATTTGAATCTTCCTTTGTTAAATCTTTTGCCATATTTAATATAATTATTCTAATTCGTAAAAACTAAAAGTTAAAAGTTAAAAGTTTGTTTTTGAGAATACATTAAATCTTTTGCATAGCTGGTGTTAGATATTTAAAAAGACTTACTTTTTTTATTCCTATATACAAAAAATATAAACAAATTATTAATAATAAATGACCTATATCGTTGTAAGTAACCCATTTGCTAATAGATATTTTTAATGTATGAATAATAGATGAGCTAAAAGCTACAAAAATACCTAAAATAATATATATATACCCTATATTTTTTTCTTTTGTATACTTCACAATATGGCTTGTTAGGGTTATTATGCCAATACCAATTGTTGAGTTTATTTTAACATAAATAAAATCAATAAAAAATATAGCCAATAACATCAATAATGCTGTGTGAGATTTAATTAAATATATCATAGTACTTTTAAATTTATTAGAATTATATGTCAAAATTGATGCTTTTTCGGCATAAAAAACAGATGCAAAACTAACAAGCCATGAAAATAATGTCAAACTTTTGCCTGTATATTGTACAAATAAATGAGCAAAACCACCAATAAATGTAGATATTCCTAAATAGAGAAAAAACAAAGACCATCTTCTTGCATATAAATTATTTTCATTTAGTTGTCTTAACCTTACATATATGTATATGCAACTAATTGTTATTAACATATCTGTCAAAAAAGTAACTGGCTCGCTTAATGTTATTCCGTACAGAATAACAAATGATTGCTCCATAATTTTATAATTAAAAATAAAGAATTTGGTATATTATTATTAACTTTAGGCTACCCGTTTAAAGTTGGACAAAAGTACACCGGTCAGACCGCTTGAAGCGGTCTGACCGATTTGCTCTTATATATAAATTATAACAAATTAATTTTCAACACTGTCCAACTTTAAAAGGGTAGCCTAACTTTATATAAATCAAGCCATTAAAAATTAAATTTTATTTTTTCGAACAACCAACACTATTTTGTAGGGACTATCAAAATACGAGTAAAAATAGCATATTTCAGTTTTTTATTAGTTCCTAAAATATTTTTTTATTTCGTTAGTACGTTTTTTTGCCTTCGAAAGGGCATAAGCATTAACATGGGCAACACCCTATATACAAATGTATTCGCAAGCAAGAATGCCATGAAAGGGCAAAAGCAATACAATAAAAAAAAGAATAAAATTAGAACTAAGTATTGTTACATAAGTTTTTCGACATTTACTTATTTATAACTTCTTGATTAAATTGTCGTTGTCCTAATGCGTAAGCAACTATAAATAGGTCGAAGAACTTAATAATATTGTTGTAATTTATTAATTTTTTAGTGTGTGTTTGCATATTACACAAACACACCATTATATTATCAAAACAATATTCGTTATTTTGCTTTTTTTAAGTAGTTTACGAATTTATTCTATTTTGTAAACTTCAATCAGCATTTCGGATACAGTATTTTGATTGCCTACAAACTTTAAACACCTTACATCAAGCATAAGCAACATTAAAAGACTCGAAGAAATATTTTAGTTACTTAATATTTTAGCTTCAACTCGTCTATTTTTTGCTCTTCCTTCTTCGGTTTTATTATCTGCAATCGGAAATTTATAATAAAAACCTACTGCTTTAGCTTTTTTCTTATTTACACCTTTCGAAATAAGATAATTTACTACAGATTGTGCTCTTGCTTTTGATAATCTTCTGTTGAATACCATTGAGCCTCTATTATCTGTATGTCCAGATATTTCGATAAATAAGTTTGGATAATCTTTAAATATTTTAACAATACGGTCAAGCTCCGAGAATGATGCCCCTTGTAAAGTAGATTTACCACTTTCAAAAAAAGTATTATGTAAAATAATTTTAGAACCTGCTATCATTGGTTGTAACTTAACATCTTTTTCAATAACCTGATGTTTTACAGAATCGGGGATAACAAAATTTTCGGAATGAAACAAATATCCTTCAGTTTTTATTGCTATACCATAATTTTTTCCAGATTCCAAAGGTACTACAAACTCTCCTGTTTCTCCCTTAGTTGATAGTGTATTTATTACAGAATTTTTGTCATTATCTACAATTTCAATGGTTGCAGTTAGAGGGTTTCCTGTGTTATAATCAAGTACTTTTCCTTTAACAATTGTAAGAAGCTTGGTTTGAATTTCTACTTGTTTCTCAATACTTGTTTCTTTGGTTGGTTCGGATATACTTGCAATTAAATTGTCCTCACCACTTATCATCATAGGTTTTTCTTTACTTAAAATTGTTACTTTATAAATATCCATTCCTCCGTTACCATCATCTTTTTCTGATGAAAAATAAGCTTCGCGTCCATTGGGAAGTATGGTGAAAAATAAATCATCTCCAGGTGTATTAATAGGAAAACCTAAGTTTACAGGTTTAGACCAAGCACTATCCTTAAATGTTGATTTAAAAATATCATAACCACCCATTGTGTTATGACCTTTTGAGCTAAAATATAATGTTTTACCATCTGGACTAATAAACACAGTTGCTTCGTCATATTCAGTATTTATTACATTACCAATATTTGATGCTTTTTTCCATCTTTTCCCATTTTTACTTTTATTACAAATATAAATATCCTTTCCTCCAAAGCCTTTCTTTTTATTGCTTACAAAATACAGTTTACTTTGGTCATGTGCAATACTCATAGATGTTTCTTTATATTTTTTGCTATTTATTTTTTTTGTCATAGAGCTTGGCGATGACCATTTTTCTTTTTTAAAACGACTTTCATATAAATCACCATTTCTTTCGTAGCCTCTATAGATATATAACTTTTGCCCGTCAGGAGCAATATATGCAACTGCATCATTACGTTTGCTGTTTACTGATGACTCTATTCTTTTAGACTCTTGCCAATCTTCACCCGAACGTTCACTAAAATAAACATCTTCATTGAACAAGTAATCAACATTGCTTCTTCTTCCTTTAGTATTTATATCTCTTCTTGATGTATAAAACATCTTTTTACCGTTCACTGTTATTGCTGCTCCATAATCGTCAAACTCTGAATTAATGAACTTTCCAGCATTATCAATAAAAGCTCTTAATGGTTTTTCAACAAGTTCAATCCCACTTTTACACTCTGCAATATATTTATCTAGTTTTTCTTCTTGTTTTTTTAATTTTTTTGGACTTAAAGATTCTTTATATAAAGTATAATTATCAATGGCTTTTTCAAACTTAGAGTTAAGATGATAAGCTCGAGCTAATACAAACAAAATATCCTTGGTTACATATTCATCAGTTTTATATGCTTTTTCAAGATATTTAAGTGATTTTGATTTTGGACTTGAAAATAAATATGAAACACCTATTTTGTAGTTTAGTTCTGCATTATCTGCATTATATTCGTATGCTGTAAGATAGTGATTAACTGTTTTTTTAAAATTACCTGGTCGCTTTTTCAGATATTGCCAGTTGCCTT
The DNA here is from genome assembly GCA_029938185.1 of Bacteroidales bacterium. Classification (GTDB taxonomy): domain Bacteria; phylum Bacteroidota; class Bacteroidia; order Bacteroidales; family JAOZVK01; genus JAOZVK01. Next base: position 4,659 of record JAOZVK010000134.1, read on the forward strand.
TTCTAACACTTTTCCATGCATCTTTAAAACCTGCGGTTGTTTCTCTAAATTCTTTCTTTTTAATTTTTGCTCTACTTTGCGAAAATGATATAATTGGCAACATAATCATTATTGACAAAAATATAATTGTTAGTTTGTTTTTCATTATAATCGTTTTAAATTATTAATAAGAACTAAGCACTAAGTGCTATTAATTATTACAAGTTATTGTATCCATACTGATAATAAGAACATTATCATTTACCTATTATTTTAAATTCCACTCTTCTATTTTGAGCTCTTCCTTCTTTTGTTTTATTTGTAGATATTGCTTCTTTGTAAGCATAACCTTTAAATGATAATCTTGAGCTGGTAATACCCTGACCTATAAGGTAATCGACTACTGCTTTTGCTCTATTTTGTGATAATTTAAAATTTGAATTATAAGAGCCTTGATTATCTGTATGTCCACCTATTTCAACTTTCAGATTTACCTGAATTTTCAGAAGTTTAGCAACCCTATCTAGTTCTGAATATGATTCTGTTTTTAAAATCGCTTTACCTGTATCAAAAAAAATATTTTTCAATACAATTTTTGAGCCTTCTCTAATACTAACCAATGGTATGTTTAGCATAATTTCTTGATACGAACTTGTTGGTGCAATATTAAAATTTTCGGAATGAAACAAATAATCATTTTGTTTAACAACTATTCCATAATTTTTTCCCGAGGGTAAACTTAGTAAATAATTTCCTGTTTTTGAGTTTGATGATGACGTTGATATTATTTCATTTTTTTCATTATCAACAATTTCTATTTGAGCTGCAACTGGTTTATTTGTTATTTTATCATACACATATCCTTTTAATATTGTAAGCCTAATTGTTTTTATTTTTTCTTTTGACTCAATTATAACTTCCTTTGTTGGTTTTGCTACACTTGCAATTAAATTATCTTCATTACCCGAAATCAATGGTTTTTCGGGACCTAAAAAAATAATTTTATAAATATCAGTAAAACCTTTACCTCCTTTTTTGACCGAAGAATAATAACCATGTCTGCCACTTGCTGACAATACAAAAAACACATCATCATCGGGGGTATTAATAGGATAGCCTAAGTTTTCGGGTACTGACCATGAACCGTTATCTTGTAATACAGTTTTAAAAATATCTTGTCCCCCCATAGAGTTATGTCCTTTTGAACTAAAATACAATGACTTACCATCGGCGTGCATAAAAACGCCTCGTTCATCATATGGAGTATTAATTGCATCGCTCAGTCTGTGAGGTTCTCCCCATTCGCCAGTTTCTTTGCGTTTAGATACATATATATCGCCATTACTCCTATCATCACTTGTTCTTCCTCTTACAAAATATATTGTATTTTCGTCTGGCGAAAAACATGCTGAACTCTCAATTTCCGAACTATTAATATTTTTTGAAATACTTTTTGGTTTAGTCCAATTATTTCCTCTATTATGTGAATACAAAATATCTCCAAAAGCATAAATAAAAACTCTTTGTCCATCAATTGAAAGTCCTACTGTTGCATTATGTTTGTCTGTATTTATTGGGCTTCCTATATTTTTTGGTCTACTCCATTTGCCATTTTTATTTTTTGATATATATATGTCTTCATAATACTGTCCATCGTAGTGGTCAGTATAACCACCAGTTGTATTTGGTTGTCTTGATGTTAGTAGCATTATAGATTCATCAGCCGAAATCAAAGGACTATAATCAGGATAAATAGTATTTACTTCTTTCAGATTATCAATAAATACCCTTTTAGGTTTTTGTTTTAATTTTTCTCCAGATTTACATTCTTTAATTTTCTTAAATATAATTCTATCATATTTATCTGTGAAATCATCTGGAATACTTGCTTGAAAAATTGAATATTCTTTAATAGCTTTTTTAAATTTGTAATTATATTGATATGCCATACCCAAAACATAATGAATATCAAATACAATTTCAGGCTTTTCTTTGTAAGCATTTAAAAAATATCTTAATGATTTTGCTTTACTTACAGTATTCAGATAACATGTTCCAATCTTATAATTAAGTTCGGGATTATCCGAGTTATATGCATATGCACTTAGATAAAAATCAAGAGCATCAAGATATGAGCCTTTCGTTTCTATTTTATAATATTTATCACCTTCCTTAATATCTTTCCATGCATCTTTGAAACCCTCTTTTTCGTCTTTAAATTCTTTTTTTACTACTGTTATAAAGCTTTGTGAATAACTTTTTGTATTTACAAATAACAATATAAAAATAATAATTAATAAATTTTGGTTTTTCGTACTCTTGTACATAATTTGTTGTATTAAGCTGTATTTTTATCAAAATTTAGGTTAATAAAAGTTTTTTACACATAAATTTATTTTCACTATACTCTAAATGGTACAATTATTCAATACTTTGATTAATAATTGATAACAGTTTGTTAATGTTAAAACTATAACCGTTTAGAGTATATTTAAATCAAATGTAATAAAAAATTTATGCGTAGGCAATATATCAAAAGGCTCGAAGAGCCACAAATTATTTACAACCTTGAGTATATATTGAAGCATTTTTAATCCCAAGACTTACAGCTTTTTTCCAATCAGTACATGCTCCGTTAAAGTCTCTTAACATTTCTTTTGCACTACCTCTGTTTACATAGGCATATGCATAATTTTTGTCCAATTGTATGGCTTTATCTAATGCCTCTATTGCACCTTTATAATTTTTAAGTTTAACTTTGGTTATTCCAACATTATTATATGCAAAAGTATAATCTTTTTTTATTGATATTGCTTTATCAAAATCTGCTAAAGCTCCTTTATAATCTTGCATATCAAACTTTGCACTACCACGGTTATTATATGCTATATGGTAATTATTCTTTAACTTAATAGCTTTTGTATATGCTGCAATTGCACCTTTGTAATCTTGTTTTTTACGCTTAACACTACCTAAGTTATTATATGCAAGTGCTAATTTGGGATTAAGACTTATTGCTTTATTATAGTCAATAATTGCTCCATCATAATCATTTATTTTTCGTTTTGCACTTCCTCTATCATTATATGCGTACACATAAGCCGATTTTTTTTCAATAGCTTTAGTAAAATCTGTAATGGCATCTTTGTATTTTTTCATTTGAAATTTTGCTACTCCTCTATAATAATATAAATTTGCTTTACTGTAGCCTTTTGATAAAGCAAGACCAAAATCTTCGAGAGCTGCCTTGTTTTCACCCTTCATTATTTTTGCATGTGCTCTACTAAAATATGCATTTGAGAATCCTGAGTTGATTTTTATAGTTTCGCCAAAATCAGATATTGCGCCCGAAAAATCTTCTTTTTCGACTTTTACACTGGCTCTGTTATAATATGCTTTATAAAAATCGGGTTTTATTTTAATAGCTTCACTGAAAAAATCAATTGCTTTTTGATGTTCTCCTTTAGTAAATGCGCTAATACCTTTGTTGTATGCTAATTCAGCTTCTTGATTTTCGGCAACTACTAGTGTTTTTATTGTATCTATTTGAGCAAAAACAACAATTACTGATAGTAATGTTGTTATAAAAGTTAAAATTATTTTTTTCATCTGTAAAATGTTTTAGTTTAAATATTATTAAAAAAAATAGACTCTTCGAGCCGTTCTATGTTGCTTACGCATAAATAATTTCACGATAATTATCAAGTAAGTACTGTTACAAAAGTTTTTAGACATTTACCTATTCATAACTTACTGATTAAATTGTTTTTGTACTAATGCGTAAGCAACTATAAATAGGTCGAAGACCTTAAATAGCTATAAAAACGATACTTTTGTTTTTTATATTGTACTGTTTAAAGAGTAAGTAAATTTTTCACTTATAACTTTTTATTCAAAATACTCCTATAAAAATCAATAAAAAAAGAAACAATTACAAATATAGTAAGTAATATTAAATATACAGTTTTTCTAAAAGAATTTTTTAGACTATTTTTTTTAAATAAATTTGCAAGTAGTCTATAAATAATTTTCGACATTCAATTCAATATTTATGTAAGTACTGTTACAAAAGTTTTTCGATATTTACTTATTCATAATATTTTGATTAAGTAGTCTTTATACTAATGTGTAAGCATCTATAAATTTATGTAGATTCATATTGTTTTATTGTAAATATTTTGCAAATATACAAAAACTTTATATTTTTGGTTTTTAATTTATTAATCAATTTTATTTTCTTGATAAGTTAGATAGCTGTGTAAAAAAGACACTTTTATTTTTTATATTATACTGTTTATCAGATGTAAACAAACTTATAGCTATTCACTTTTAACTATTCATTTACTTATATTATTCATAAAAATAAGATTTTATAAAAAAAAATGAAAATTAAATATTTCTCAATATTAATAATTTATATAATAATAAGTTATAATAATATTTATTCTCAGGACTATTATACAGTCAAAGGTAAAGTTATTGATAATAAAGGTAAACCAATTGATTTAGTAAATGTAAAAGTTCTAAATACAAAAATTGGAGGTGCTACAAACTCCAAAGGTATATATGAATTGAAAATAAAAAATACAGCTAATTTTAAACTAAAATTTTCTAAAATTGGTTACGAAAAATCTACAAAAAATATAGTATTTAATTCAAAAAAAGAAAAAATTGTTAATGTTCAATTAATAAATAAAGATACTGAGTTAGAAAAAATTGATGTTTTGGCTAAAATGAAGCTGAAAAATAATATAACTTATATCAACCCAAAAATTATAGAAACTCTACCCACAACTTCGGGTAACTCTATAGAATCGTTTATAAAAATTTTACCAGGAGTTAGTTCAAACAACGAGCTTAGTTCGTCATTCAATGTACGTGGAGGTAATTTTGATGAAAACTTAATATATGTTAATGATATAGAAATATATAGACCGTTATTGATTCGTTCGGGACAACAAGAGGGTTTAAGTTTTATAAACTCTGATTTAGTTTCATCAATAGCATTTTCGTCAGGAGGATATGAAGCAAAATATGGCGATAAAATGTCATCTGTTTTGGATATTAAATACAAAAAACCCAGAGAATTTGCAGCATCAGCAGCTATGAGTTTGCTTGGTGGCTCGGTTCATGTTGAAGGTGCTTCGCCTAATAAAAAATTTTCAATAATTTCTGGCTTTAGATACAAAAGTTCTACGTATTTATTAAATAGTCTCGAAACAAGTGGCGAATATAAACCTTTGTATAATGATATTCAGATATATACTACTTATGATATAAATAATAAAATTGGAATAAGTTTTTTAGGACACTATTCATATAATAAATATTTGTTTGTTCCGAACGACCGCAGTACAACATTTGGAACAAAAGACGATGCTGTAAATTTATATATTGATTTTGAAGGAAAGGAAATTGATAAATATTCTACATATTTTGGAGCATTAACTATTAATTATCAAGCTAATGATAAATTAAATTTTAAGCTGATTTCATCGGGTTTTAAAACTCAAGAAGAAGAAACTTTTGATATAAAAGGTAGATATTCATTAAACTTGCTCGACAACAGCTTGGGTTCAAGCACTATGGGCGATAGTATTATGAATCTTGGTATTGGAATGTATTTGCACCATGCAAGAAATTTTTTAGATGTAAATGTTTATTCATTGCAACTCAAAGGATTATACGAAAGTATTAGCAATGTATTTCAATGGGGTATAAAGTATCAAAATATAATGATAGATGACAATATAAACGAATGGAAAATGCTTGATTCTGCTGGATATTCAATACCAAGCTCGGAGAATGGTTTTGAGTTATCAGAATCTGTAAACCAAGCAAATATATTGTCTACCAATAAAATAAACTCATTTGTTCAGCAGACATATAATTTTCCGAATAGCAATTTAGATATGAGCCTTACAAGCGGTTTGCGAGTATCATATTGGGATTTTAATAAAGAAATTCTATATAGTCCTCGTTTTTCATTTTCGTATATGCCTGACTGGGAGAAACAAGTTGCTTTTCATCTTGCTTTGGGTGTATATTATCAATCACCTTTTTATAAAGAATATAGAAATATTGATGGAAAACTAAATTATGATACAAAATCACAAAAATCTATTCATTATGTTATTGGCAGCAAGCATGAGGTTTTGCTATGGAATCGTAAATTTAATTTATCAACCGAGTTGTACTACAAAAAGTTTGATGATTTAATTCCATACGAAGTTGATAATATAAGAATAAGATATTTAACTGATAAAAAATCAAGTGGATATGCAAGAGGTATTGATATAAAAATAAATGGTGAGTTTGTAAAAGGTGCCGAGTCGTGGCTTAGTTTTTCATTGATGCAAACTCGCGAGGATATAGTTGGCGACAATAGAGGAGAGATTCCTAGACCAACAGACCAGTTAGCAAATATTGGTTTGTTTTTTCAGGATTATGTACCCGGAAACGAAAATTTCAAAATGCATCTTACCCTCATTTATGGTTCACGGCTTCCGTATGGACCACCCAAAAACGATTTTTTTAGAAACGTTCTACGAATGCCTGCATACAAAAGAGTTGATATAGGTTTTTCGGTTTTATTGAAAAAAGATAATTCAAAAAACAGAGTATTTAAACATTTTAAAAAAATATGGCTTGGTGTTGAGGTTTTTAATTTATTAGGTATTGATAATACTGTTTCATATACTTGGATTACTACAGTACCAAGTCCGTATAGTTTAAGTGGAACTTATGCACAGTTTGCTGTACCCAACAGACTTACTGCGAGACGTTTTAATATTAGATTTTCTTTGGATTTCGGCTCTTAGAGCCTTTTTATGTTGCTTACGCCTAAATGGATGCAGTTCAATTTTGTACACATCATTTAGTATACTTTAAATGGTACAATTATTCAATGGTACAATGGTACAATGGTACAATTATTCAATGGTACAATGGTACAATGGTACAATGGTACAATGGTACAATGGTACAATGGTACAATGGT
>JAOZVK010000592.1 GCA_029938185.1 Bacteroidales bacterium
TCCTGTTACGAAATACCTGATAAACAAGACTGTCCAACTTCTGACGGGTAGCCCAAATTCATTTAAGCCACAACATTATATTAAAATTTTTGCATTTTTCATTTATCGGTTAACACTTTTTAGACATATATTATCGTTTACCGTAATGTCGTCCCTCTGGGACTTTTATAATCAATCTGTTATGTTTTCTACCATAATGTCGCTCCAGTGGAGCTTGAAAAAAGTGTCAACTACTTTTTTATAGTTTATGAAAAACGCCAAAATTTTTAATAAAAGTATGCAAACACTATCAAACCACAACAATAAAAACAATTAAACGAAATATTTGAGATAGGTTTAATTAAGGTCTTCGACCTATTATAGTTGCTTACGCATTAATACAAAGGTAATTTAATCAATAAGTTATGAATAGATATATGTTGAAAAACTTTTGTAACAGTACTTAATAGTAAATTAGCTTCTTAAATATTAAGAAATACATAAATTATAGTATTTTGGCGATGATATTGTCATTATATTATAATTTTAATTATGTTATTGCGTTGTAATTTGTAATATTTAAAATTTAAACTCTTTTAATGACTTTAATTATTTTGTCTAAAGTCTAATTATACTAATTAATAAAATTTAAAACATATGAAAAAATTTATTCTATTTTCAACGATAGTATTATTATGTATCGGAACAAGTCAAGCTCAGAAAAGTAAAAAAATGGCAGAAATGACCTTTAAAGACATAAAACACAATTTTGGAGAAATTGAATATGCTGGTAATGGTACATATGAATTTGTTTTCAAAAATACAGGTAAGGCAGATTTAATAATAAAAAATGTAAGCTCATCATGTGGGTGTACTGTACCAACTTGGCCAAAAGCACCCATTAAAAAACGAAAAAAAGGAACTATAAAGGTAAAATATGACACAAAAAGACTTGGTAGTTTTTACAAAACTATTACAATTTACTCTAATGCTAAAAATTCTCCTATAACTCTCACTATTAGTGGTAATATTAAAAAGAAATAAGTAATTATTGGCGTTCTCATATACCACATAAGGTCTTCGACCTATTTAATGTGGCTTGCGCATTCTTATAACACTCTAACAATACGCAATTTAACAAAATGTAAATGTCGAAAAACTTTTGTTAAACTACTTAATGCTTATTATATTTATTTATCAGGTGTATATATACTCTAAACGGTTATAGTTTTAACATTAACAAACTGTTATCAATTATTAATCAAAGTATTGTACCATTGTATCATTGAATAATTGTACCATTAAGTATAACGTAAAAAGGCTCAATGAGCCACCATTTAATATGACAAATGAGAAATATTAGAATATTAGCAATCAATCCAGGTTCTACAACAACAAAAATTGCAGTATATCAAAATGTTAATCCTGTTTTTTTAAAAACAATCAAGCATAGCGTTGAGTCATTAAAAGATTTCGATAATATATCAGAACAGTATGAGTTCAGAAAAGATATTATACTTAATGAACTTAAAAAAGCTGAAATTAGACTTGATTTGATTAAAGCAATTGTTGGTAGAGGTGGTTTAGTAAAACCAATAGAATCAGGTGTTTATGAAGTAAACGAGAATTTACTTAGAGATTTGAAAAACAGCCCAATAGGAGAGCATGCCAGTAATTTGGGAGGTTTAATTGCAAATGATTTAGCAAAAAAATTACCAAATGCAAAAGCATATATTGCGGACCCAGTTGTAGTTGACGAATTGTCTCCATATGCTCGCGTTACTGGACATCCTGCATTTAGAAGAAAATCAATTTTTCATGCTCTTAACCAGAAAGCTGTTGCAAGAACTCATGCAAAATCCATAATGAAATCATATGAAGAATTAAATCTCATAGTTGTACATCTTGGAGGAGGAATAACAGTTGGAGCGCATGAAAAAGGAAAAGTTGTTGATGTTAATCAAGGGCTTGATGGTGAAGGTCCATATTCACCCGAACGTTCCGGAACACTGCCTGTAGGCGACTTGGTAACCATGTGTTTTAGTGGTAAGTACACTAAAAATAAAATAAAAAAAATGATTACTGGAGAAGGTGGCTTGGTTGCATTTCTTGGAACAAACAGTGCATATGAAGTTGAACAAAAGGCGATTGAAGGAGATAAAGATGCAAAATTTTATTTTGATGCAATGGCATATCAAGTTTCAAAAGCTATAGGTTCGATGAGTCCTGCACTAAAGGGCGATGTTGATGCTATTCTTATTACAGGTGGAATTGCAAATAGTAAATATTTTGTAAATAAAATTATCGAACGTGTTTATAAAATTGCACCTATACATGTATATCCTGGAGAAGATGAAATGAAAGCACTTGCTATGAATGGTTTAATGGTTATTAAAGGGGAGATAAAAGCTAAAGAATATAATAAATAAGGGCTTATACATCTTAGCATTTTATCATAAAACACGCTTGCAAGTTAGTTTTAAGAACAGTTATTTATTTAATAATATTGTATTAATTAAATTTTGCTCTATCTCCCAAAACTATAGTCGTGGGTTATCAATAGTTCGTCATATCTGACTTTTAATTGCATATTATCAGAATATTAATAGAATGTGTAAGTAATATTAAATAGTTCGAAGACCTTAAAAGTCCAAAAAAGTATTGTTTAACAAAAAAATAATTATAACTTTACAAGATAAATAAAAATACAGAATACTTAACAGTATGTTGTGGCTTGATAGTATTTATACAAAATTAATATTTTAGACATATTGCATAATATCGTTCCTACGGAACTTTAAACATATGTGTTTAGCATGTTTACTACCATACTTTTGCCACGCTGTGGCTGAAAAAAAAGTAAAATTTATTTGAAATATAAAACATGCCATGTTTTATGCAAATACTATTAAGCCATAACAATATAGACAATATTGGACAAGTTTCAAATTTGACCATTTTAGCTAACAGTCTTGTAATGTACATAACTATTCTTTCAGAACACCAGTAGAATACTAATATTCAGCAAAGTAAATTTTTTTATGTTCTTTTACTTTAAAACCTTGCTAATAATTTCAAATTCATCAATATCTTGCTCTTCTTTGTTGAAAAATATTTGATATGGTGAAAGTCCTTTTTTTTATGACTGCGTTCAAAAGGCTTATTATTCAAATGAAAACAAATTAAATTTAATCTTTCTTGAGTCAATTGACCTCTTGCACTGTCTGCGTAACGACGTAAACGACTATTTGGTCTTCAACCTATTTAATGTTGCTTACGCAAGATATATAATAAATGGTATTTCAAAAAGTAAGCTCTATACTAAATACTTAAATGTTGCACGAAATATTGATTTTATTGTATTGATAAATTGTTTATGAG
>JAOZVK010000593.1 GCA_029938185.1 Bacteroidales bacterium
TCAGAAGTTGGACAGTCTTGTTTATCAGGTATTTCGTAACAGGATAAAATCAATCATGTTAATCCTGTCAAAAAATAAAATAATGTCCAATACTATACGTGTAGCCTATTTGTCTATTAATAATTGATAACAGTTTGTTAATGTTAAAACTATAACCGTTTTGAGTATATCCAAGAAAAAGGAAAAGAGTCATTTTTTTCTTGTTGTTGTATATTCTACCAAATTTATTAAAGATGTTTTTGCTTCGCAGTCGTCAAAACTATTAAGTATATCTAATGCCTTATTTTTATAATAATTCATTTTTTCTTCAGAATATTTTACCCCACCACAATTTATCACATAATCAATAACTTGCTTTACTTTTTTCTGATTAGTATTACTATGTTTTATTATTTTCAAAAGTTTTCTTTTATCCGACTTGCTCGAATTATTCAATGCATATATCAAAGGTAATGTCATTTTACGTTCCTGAATATCATTACCATGAGGTTTTCCTGTATTACTGGTGCTATAATAATCGAATAAATCATCTTTAATCTGAAAAGCCATACCAACATATTCGCCAAATAATCTCATTTTGTTAACTATTTCGTCACTAGCTCCAGCCGATTTTGCTCCACTTGCCGAACAAGATGATATTAATGTTGCTGTTTTTTTTCTTATTATTTCATAATAAACTTCTTCATCAACATTTAACTTTCTTGCTTTTTCTATCTGTAACAATTCACCTTCAGCCATTTCTTTAACCGCACTTGATACAATTTTTAGAAGCAAAAACTCATCATTGTTTATAGCAAGAAGTAAGCCTTTTGACAAGAGGTAGTCTCCTATTAGAACCGAAATTTTGTTTTTCCATAATGCATTTATCGAAAAAAAATTTCGTCGCTCATAAGCCTCATCTACAACATCATCATGTACAAGTGTTGCGGTATGCAATAGCTCAATTAAACTTGCAGCTATATGTGTTGATTGGTTTACTTCACCTACCAATTTTGCTGAAAGGAATACAAACATAGGGCGCATTTGTTTGCCTTTTTTGCGTATTATATAATTTGTAATAATATCTAAAAGAGGAACCTTACTTTTCATTGAAGACTTGAAAAAAGAATTAAACTTTTTCATTTCTTCTAATATTGGCTTATTTATTTTGCTTATTGCTGACATTAGATTTAAAATTGATTTATTGGCAAATTTAGTAAATATATTTGTGCTTAAATAAACTTTTAATACACATAATTTTATTCATATTGTTTTTTTTATATTTTTGTTTTTGAAATTCAATTATACATTTATATCTAAACTATATATAATTTAACTAAAACTCCAATATATGAGCAATATATATTTAATTGGTTTTATGGGAAGTGGAAAAACAACAGTTGGAAAACAACTTGCAAAAAAATTTGATTTCACTTTTGTTGATATTGATAATTATATTGAATTGAAATATAAAACAAGTATTAATGATTTTTTTTCTAAATTTGGAGAAAATAAATTTAGAGAAATTGAAAAAGAAGAATTAGAAAATATTAGTACAAAAAAAAATATTGTTGTAGCAACAGGAGGAGGTACACCATGTTTTTTTAATAATATTGATATAATAAATAAAACAGGAACAAGTATATATATTAAATTAAGCCCAGAGATGCTTTTAAGCAGACTTAAAAATGCAAAAGAAAATAGACCTTTAATTAATAAAAAATCTGATATAGAATTGCTTGAATTTATAAAAAGCACACTACAAAAAAGAGAAAAATATTACAAAAAAGCAAAAATTATTATTGAATCGAAAAATTTAAAAATAAATGAATTAATAAAAAAAATAGACTCTTTGAGCCTTTTTACTTTGCTTACGCAAAAATAACCATACTGTGATTGTCAATTAATTAATAAAAATGAATTTATTTTACTATTGACAAGCAGTTAATTTTTTTATAAGTATTGTTACAAACGTTTTTCGACATTTACTTATTCGTAACTTTCTGAATAAGTCATTTTTATACTAATGCGTAAGTAACTATAAATAGGTCGAAGACCTTATTTAGTAATTACAAAGTTGCTAATTATGATAAGTTTAGACATATGCATCAGCAACAATAAAAAAGTTATAAGAGTCAAAATAATTTAATTTTAAAATAACAAAATGTTTGAATCTTTAGAAGTATTAGATAATGTAAGTTTAAGTTTTAGCCAAGAGGGTTTGTTTTTTATGAATGTAACTTTAGCATTCATAATGTTTGGAGTTGCTTTAGAAATTAAAATAGAAAATTTTAAAAAAATATTTCTTTCACCTAAAAATGTAATAATAGGAATTGTAGCTCAATTTATTCTTTTACCTGCTATTACTTTTGCTTTAATTTTAATATTAAAACCTTCGGTAGCAGTGTCCTTAGGAATGATATTAGTTGCATCGTGTCCAGGTGGTAATATTTCAAATTTTATATCATCATTAGCAAAAGCAAATGTTGCTCTTTCAGTTAGTTTAACTTCTGTATCAGATATTATTTCAGTAATACTTACACCATTTAACTTTGCATTTTGGGGTAGTCTGTACATTCAATCATCTCCACTATTAAGACCAATAGAAATACCTATTTTTCACGTTATTCAAACTATTTTATTACTACTTGGAATACCTTTGGTAGTAGGAATATGGTTTTCAAAAAAGTTTCCAGAAACTACTAAAAAAATAATAAAACCAATAAAAATAGCTTCAATTTTTGCTTTTTTTGGTTTTGTAGTTGGTGCTTTTGCTTCAAATTTCGATCATTTTTTAGACTATATTCATTTAGTTGTTGTTATTGTTTTAATTCATAATGCATTAGCTTTATCAACAGGTTTTTTGATTAGCACAATATTTAAACTTTCTAAGTTGGACAGGAGAACAATTACAATAGAAACAGGGATTCAAAATTCGGGTGTTGCTTTGGTTTTGATTTTTAATCCTACAATTTTCCCTCCAGAGTTAGAGCTTGGAGGAATGGCTTTTATTGCAGCTTGGTGGGGGATATGGCACATGGTTTCAGGTACTTTTATAAGTTTAATTTGGGGAAGTAAGTTTTTCAATAGACATCTTTCTTAAATAACATCAACAAAATTAATAAATTACGATAATTAAAAAAAATAACTAATTATTTTATTGTATAATTGGGCTATACGTATAGTAAGTAATTAACAATGAATAATGGACAATTAACAATTTTGCTTACGCCAGAATTACAGCAAGTTACAACTTTACAAAGTGTCGATTTTATACAATAACCTACTTATTGGACATTATTTTATTTTTTGACAGGATTTCAGAACTCACAAAAAGCGTCAAATTGAACAAAAACAATGGCAAATTAAAA
>JAOZVK010000135.1 GCA_029938185.1 Bacteroidales bacterium
ATTGTGTATTAGTATTTATGACAATGTGAAATTAATTTTGAGCAAATCCTAAGTAGTTTTACAAAAGTTTTTAGGTATTCGCATTTATCTAATCAGATGAAATACATTCGTATACAAAAACGCGTAAGCCTCATTAAATTCAGCTTGAAAGCATAAAAAAACAAAGATACAAAAAAACTTCTCAAACCATATTAAATAAGTTTGAAAAGTTTATATTGCTTAAATTATGTATTAATTTAGTAAATAAGTACTATTACAAAAGTTTTTCGGCATTTGTTTTCATATAATAAGTTATATGATAATAGTTTACAAAAATGAGTAAGCCACATTAAATAGGTCGAAGACCTTAAGCTATTAGTCAGTATATTGTACCATTGTATCATGAATAATTGAACCATTGAACCATTGAAAGTATAAGACATAAATTTTTAAAGTAAAAATACTGATATTTTCATGTAACGCTATGTAATCGTGGCACGTTGTAACATGCCACGATAATTATTAGAAATTTTTTATATATTTCGATCTTAATATTTGTCTCTCTGATAATTTAAAAGACTTTTGAAATTTAAGTCTTGATACGGTACTTAATCGTAGTATTAGAAAAAAAATTTATGACAAAAGTCCCTCAAAGGACGAGCTATTTTGCTCTATTTCCCTACAACTATTGTTGTGGGTTTACGATAGTTCGTCCTATCGGACTTTTGATTGCATAGGTTGATTTTTATCAATAACACATTTGTAAATATTTAAAGTTTCTTCTGCTGTTTTTCGCCACGAGAAATCAAAAGAACGTTTAAGTGCCTTGCTTGACAGTTCTTTATGCAATTTTTTATCTGTTATTATTTTATACATTTGATTTTTGATACTTTCAATATCGTTTGGATTTGCAGGTAAACCGTAGTTTGTGAACAGTTCTTTCATAGAGCTGTTGTTGCCGAAAATAACAGGTGTTCCACAGGACATCGCTTCCAAAAGCGGCAAACCAAAACCTTCATAATGTGACACATAACAAAGCACCTTTGCTTGATTATACAGTGGTGGCAGATGCTCTTCTTTCACAAAGCCGGGAAAAATTACTCGTTTGTTTTTTTTAAGTTTAGTCAGTTCTTTTGATTTCCAAGCTTTTTGCCCGACTATGATAAGGTTTACATCAATATTCGGATTTTCGTCTATTAATGTTTTGAATGCTTTGATTGTATTAACGAGATTTTTGCGAGGTTCAAGGGTTGATACTGTTAGTATATATTCAGTATCAATAGGAATTCGATAGTAGGATTTTACAATATTTATGAAATGTTCATTAAACAAAGGTTTAAATTTATAGTCAGTAGCTTCGTGAATTGTAGATATTCTTTTAGCCTCAATATTATAATATTTTTGCATATCATATTTTGTGTGCTCTGATACAGCTATAAAATGAGCATTGTTTTTATTAAAAAAATTAAAACCGGCTTCGGATAATTCTATATTCCTTTTAGTATGAAAATCCGGAAATAATTTATGTGTTAAATCATGAATTGTAATTATAAAATTAGATTTTATATTATTAAATGGCTCATAATGTTGTGGTAATGGCACATGTATCAAGTCATAATTATTAAACAAACCGGGATTTAGTTGCAAAAACGGATAATTATTTTTACTCTTACCTATTTTAAGTCTGGTTTTCATTAATAACCTTTTATATAGTATTGCAGCTTTTTCATATAAAATAATTGGCACGATTGTTTTTACAGTTTTTTTTGTATAATGAATTAGTTTTCTGTAAAAAGACATTTTATTGTTTTTATTTTCATTTGCCTCTGTATTGAATAAAGTAGAAGCAAACTCTTTCAACGAAGTAGTATTACCGTTTATATATAAATCTATTTCCCATATAGTATCCGGATTTATTGATACAGGATACATTGCTTTTAATAATTCGCTTAAATATCTTTTTACACCGTCATTTTGATGCATCAGTAGTTTGTTTGCCTCAATAAGTATTCTGTACTTTGATTTTGTTTCCCTTTTTATATTTCCTAACTTTGAAATCAATTCATAGTCAAAATCAGAATTTAGTTTACACTTTTCATCATTATATGTATAACCAAATTTTTGCATTGTTTCCCTATGGTAACTCCAAAACAAATCATACAAACTCTTTGGAAATTCATCTTTCCAATTATTAATTTTCCCCTTTCTAAACCAGTTTTGAGTTATTTCTTTTTCTTTTTTCTTATTGCCTCCCGACATTTTACTACCACTGCCATATTTTGGATTTCCATATTTTTGACTATTAAATGTTGGAAGTTTTTCTATTTTAGGTTTGGGTAAATCTTTATAAATTAGTCTTAATCTTTCTGTTTGTGCTATAGGATCTCTTATTAAGTCTTCAAAATGGATGATAATTGAACTTCGTTTAATCCATTCCTCCACGTTTATACTCCATCCGCTAAAATAGCTTCCTGCAGCTGCAAGTATGGCTTCTTTCAGATTTTCCTTAAAATCGGTTCCGGGTTCAATTATATTTGATTTATGATATGCTATTGAGATTAAAGCATCCCGTCCATCACGTACTAAATATACTGCCGGTATTGTTTTATCAGAAGGAATTAATCTATCGGGAAGTAAATGTGTTTTTACAAAAATGTATTGTTCGTAATTTTCATCTACGGGATAGTCTTCTTTATGATATGTACTTGATTCTATTCCATATACTTCGTGTAAAACATTACGAATAAATGTATTTCCGGATCTAGGGAAAGAGGATAACCAAATCATTTGCTTATATTTATATTTTTTAAGTCCAAAGCTCTATTATAAAGTTCATAATCCTTTTGATTGATTATTTTAATTTCTTTTTTTACTTCTTCGGATATTTGATTAATATATTTATTTTTATATTCTCTATTACTGTTTTTATGAAAGGTTTTAAATGACTTCCAATTTAGTTTTTGAGTTAGAATTTTCAAATCGGATTCGAACGATTCCAAAAACCCAAAAAAGAATAAATCCTCCAGTGCTATACCCTCAACAAACCGGCTCATCATGTTTTTTTGACTTGGGCGATTGGCAAAATCAAGAAGGGAATCATTTTTAAAACTTATTTTTGGATGTTTTGGATTATTTTCTATTCTCTTCATAAGAAAATAATACCTTGAGATGATTCGTTCAACCGGCTCTCGAAACCAAACAACAACTTTTGATTTATTTCTTTTAACAATATGCTCTACATCCTGAAAAATAAAATGTCCGTGTATAACTTTAGTTTTTGAGGAAAATGTATTCAAGATTATTTTGCGCCGTATTTTTTTCAACCTTGTATCGTTCTCAATATAACGGTAAACAGCCTGTTCTCCATATTGATTTTTCAAAATATCTAAAAATGACATTCCTCCGGTTTTTAATATGTGTAAAGATACAATATCAATCATATTTTTTTTTATTTTTTAATTCTAATGCTTTATTATACAATTTTATGTCTTCTGAATTAAATTTTTCTAATTGCTTAATCACTTCGTTTGTAATTAAATACCTGTTTTTTGCTTTATAAGTACTATTATTTAATTTATTTGGTATGATTATGTCTTTCCAATTTAGTATTTTTCTAAGTTCTTGAATATCTTGACTAAAAGTTTCTTGAAAACCAAAAAAAAATAATTCTTTTAAAGTTATTCCATTAATATATTTTGACATCACATTTTGCTGGCTTGTTCTTGATGCAAAGTCAATAATAGAATAATCTTTAAAGCATCTGCTTGGATGTTGCGGATTGTTTTCTATTCTTTTCATAAGAAAAAAATATCTGGAAATAATTCTGTTAACCGGATTTCTAAACCAGACAATAACTTTTGCATTATGCTTTTCTTTTATTCACATGTTTATAGTAAAAATGACCATGCACAACCTTAATGTTTTTGGACAGATTATTTAGCACTAATTTTCTGCGGATTTGTTGTATATAATCCTGCAATTTACTATTTGGAGACCTTCTGTCTATGTAATGATAAATTTGGTTTTCACCATATTGCTTTTTGAGAATTTCTAAGAAAGAACTTCCCGCAGTTTTTCCTATGTGAATAGATATTAATTCTATCATTTTTTTTTCGCTAATTTTCTTTTTATTATTTTTTTAATATTACTTGTTCGTTTCCTAATATAAAAGAATATAAAAACCACTTGAAAAAATATTTGAATTTAATATGCTTAGTGATAATTAATGCTTTCAAATTTCGATTTCTTTTCACAGTTATTTTGGTTTTAAAGTTATATTCTTCAATATTATTGTTATTTGTATAACCGAAATTTTCCATAATATCACCATGAAAAAGCCAGAATAATTTTTTCATATTATCAGGCATTTCCAATTTGCTTGCACCTATTTTCCCTTTATGAAAAAATTTTTCAGCAAATTTTTTCTTGTTAACACCCTTTCCACCACTTCCATATTTTGGCATCCCGTTTTTTAGTTCGGAAAAGTTTTTGATTTTTGAAAAATCAGGTGGCGGGAGTTCAATTTTATAAATTATTTGTTTTAATGAAGCTACCGGATCATTTATCAAATCCTCAAAACGAATAATAATATCTGCATGTTTAGACCATTCGTATGCGTTTTTCGACCAACCTCCAAAATGAGTTCCAAGTGGAGCTACAATTCCTTCTTTTATATTTTCATTAAAATCAGAATTTTCATCCAGAAAATTTTTTCGATAATGAGAATTTGATACAATAGAGTCCCTTCCATCTCTGATCAAATATATAACGAAATCTTCCTTCCTAAATGAAGGAATATCACATGGCAGTTTGTGAGTTTTTGTAACCAGATAGTTTTTATCTTTTATATGGTTTCGTTCAGGAGGATATGATGCTGATTCGATATTGAAAACATCATAAAAAAGATTTCGCATAAAGGTGTTTCCTGATCGAGGAAATGATGCTAACCAAATCATATTTTAACTTGTTTTAGTATTGTTTTTGTAACTATTATATATTTGTAATCCTTTAGACACATTATATGAATTATAAAATACTTTCCCTTTTTTAAGAATAACAATTTTATTTGCTAACTCTTTTATTATTACTTGGTTATGAGATATTATTATTACTCCAAATTTATGTGAATTTTCTCTTATAATTGCTATATACTTTTCTAATATTTTTCTGTCACTTGTAGCAAAACCTTCATCAATAATTATAATATCCGGATTTGAATAGAAAGCAATAGCAAAATTTATTCTTGCTTTCATACCGGTAGAATAAGTACCAAAAGGTGCATCGGCAAATTCTTTTATTTCTGCAAAATTCAATATAGTATCAATTTTTTCCATTGTTTCTTTTCTACTCATTTGAAACAAAGCACATTTTACTTTTATATTTTCTCTTCCACTGTAAAATTTATTTAAAGCTCTGTTTTTTTCATAAATAGTTACAATTCTGCCAAAAAGATTTATTCTCCCACTTGATACCGGAAAAGTTTTCGTTATTAGCCGAATAAGGGTAGTCTTTCCTGCACCATTAAGACCTAATATTGCTAACATTTCTCCGCGTTTAAGAGAAAGAGAAACATCTTGTAGTGCCCAAAATTCATCTTTTCTTAACCTTATTTTGTTTGTTTTTTTTATCCGGAACAAATCTGTAAAACCATAAATCATGCTTTTTTTAAGATTCTTGCAAAATTTTTTACTCACATTTTGCACATCTACAAGCACTTCACTTCTATTGTCTTGTTCTTTTTGCATAAAACTAATCTAATATTTTTTCAATAACCTTATTTACTGATAAATAATAAAACTGAACAACTAAAATAAATATTATTAAAACTATTCCTGAAGTTATCCAAAATCCTGTTAATTCAATATTCTCTACTCCCGTGAGCAGATCTCGAGGGATAGATGTCAAATATGTTAATGGATTGTATTTTGCTATTGTACCCAGAAAACCACTTTTAATATTAGTTGAGTAAACAATGGGTGTCAAATACATTAGCAAACGCATGCTTCTTTTTACGACTAAATATATATCAAAAAATACAACTTCGAATAATGAAAAAAACAAACCCAAAGAAACACCAAAGAGCAATAAAGGAATAATAGACGGAATAAAAAGCAGGCTTTTTACATTAAAATTTATACCAAAAAAAAGTAAAACAACTATACAAAAAGTAAGAGTAATAATAAAATTAACAATATTTATTATTATTTTTTCTGTTACTTTTATTTCAATAGGAAAAGAAACTTCAATAAGCATCCTTCCGGCTTCAGTAATAGATATACCAATTGTATTGAAAAAACCAACAAAAAATGTCCATAAAGAAATACTAACTAAAAGATATGCAGGGTACGGTATATTGGTTTCACCGGGATTGAACATTCCTGCACTATGTAAAATAAGCCAAATAAAGATACTCATTAACGGATCAATAACCAACCATGCATTACCTAAAATTGATTTTTTAAATTGTTGTGTCAAACTTATATAAACGAGTTGTTTTAATAATTCGGAATATTTGAAAATATTTGAAATAATAGATTGCCATACACTAATAATGTCTGAAATTTTAATGTTATTCATTGGTATTTATTTTGCCGGTTATTTTAGTTATTATTTTTGCTGATTCGTAAAAGCTGTATTGCTTTTCAATTTGAAGTCCTAGTTTAATAAACCTTTGTCTGAATTCTTTATTAGCAATCATTTTTTCAATTGTTTCTTTTATTTTGTCTATATTATTTTGATCGACATAAAATGCAGCTTCTCCAAATATTTCTTTGAATACCTCAATGTCAGAAATAATACATGGACATCCAAAAGACATAGCTTCGATAATAGGCAGACCAAAACCTTCATAATGTGGTATATAAACAAAACTTATTGCATTTGTGTATAACTTGACCAAGTCACAATCGTTTGGATTTTCTATGATTATTATATTATCATTATTACTGTAATTGTAAAGCGAATATGATTTATTAAACACTTTTGTATTAAATTTACCTGCAATTATAAGAAAAAGTTTTCGGTTCTTAATTTTTTTAAAAGCCTCTATTAAGCTTATTAAATTTTTTCTCGGTTCGAATGAACAAACCGTAAGTATATATTTATCAGGTAAATTAATATTTGATATTTTGGTGTTTTGTAAAGATTTTGGAAAAGCGTTATATACAATTTTAATTTTACTTGTATCAATATTGTAATATTTAATAATTTCCTTTTTTGAAAACTCACTGACAGTTAAAATTTTATCTGAATTTCTGCATAAATTAGGGATTAATATTTTATAAAACATAACGAATTTTTTATCAAACCAATCAGGTGAATGTTCAAAACTTAAATCGTGTATTGTTATTATTTTTTTTTTATAAAAAAGAGGTGCTGTGTTTCCTAAATTAATAAGTAGCGGATTTCCTTCGGTTGATAAAAAAAAAGGAAGTGTAATTTGTTCCCATATATGAGATTTAAAAGGTTTTAATTTTTTAACATGTAATGTATTTTCTTTATATATTTTCTTTATATCAACCGGACTTAAAAATACAATTTTATCATCATTTTTTTTTAATTCTTTGCTAATTTCTATTGCAAATCTTTGAACTCCGGATAATTTTTGTGTCAAAAATCGAGCATTTACGTACACTCTCTTAGTGTTTGTTATATTAAATGCAAAAAATGAGTTGAAAAATGCAAAGAATATTACTCCTGCTTGTCTTGACAATAAATTTTCTGATAATAAAGAAAAACTTATTAGTAATAAAAAGGAAAAATATTTATATTCTTTTTTTCTTAATGCAAAAGTCATTGATATAACTAATGAAAATACAAATATAATAAGGGGGATTATACCTGCTGACAAGTATATTTCTAAATATTGATTGTGTGTATTAAATTCTTTTTTATATGCTTTGTAATGTTCATCTAATTTATACTGTTTTTGTAATTCATTATCCACATCTCCTATACCACAACCAAAGAGGATATTTTTTTTTATGAGACTCAATGATGAATAATAAATGTTTTTTCTTTCACTATCCGGATTATTTTCAATTACTTCAGAAGTTGTAATGGCTTTTATCATATTATTAAAGCGATATCTGGTGTTGGGTGATATATAAATCAAACCGAAAATAAATACAACCAATAATATGGTGAAATATAATGTTTTTATTTTATTTCTTGATTTAAGAAAAAAAACTATAACACATATAATAAATAGTGCTATAATACTCATTTTGGAACTTAATAGCATTAAAATTGAAAAAATATATAACAATTGTCCTATAAAAAATATTTTTTGTATCCTCGAATTTTTATTCCTTTTATTAAACAAATCCAAATAAATATTTACAAACACGAAAACTAGAAAAAGACTTAAATAGGCAGGGTGTAATCCGGAATGTTTTGCAATCGTTTGTCTGATAAATACTGCTGGATTTTTAGCAAGTTGGATTTTAGGAATTATATTTGTCAGCAATAAATATATTATTATTGAGCTTACAAACGTCAAAAGAACGTACTTAAATATATTCAAGAGTGTGTTTTTTGTTTTTGTTTCAAATATAGTAGGAGAAAGAAAAAATATAACAGGAAAAATAAGTAGTGGTATTCTACGAAACAACAACTTAAATGCCGTGCTTTTATCATAAGAATAAAACATACTTATTACATAAAAAGCATAAAGCGAAACAATTAAAATTAACAGAGGCAACGATTTTTCTCTTATTATTTTCCCTTTTTTTAGACAAAGTATCAACATACCTATTGTCCAAATTCCAACAACAGCACTTCTTCCGAATATTGGCAAGACTGGAAATAATACTACAAATACTGTTAAGTAAAAATATAGCTTATTATTAAAAATTATTTTCATATTTTGTTTTTAGCAAAATCGTTAAACTCTTTATTGAATCTTTCTAAACTAAATCTTTCTGAATTTTCCCTGATTTCATAAGCATTGAACATATTTCTATTTTTTTCAAATTCAGTAATAGTTTTTGCTAAACATTCAGCTGTTTGATGTTCGTACAACAAGCCTGTTTTTTTATGTTTTACGATTTCAGAGGCTCCGCCCCTATTATAAGCAATAACAGGTGTGCCACACGCCTGTGCTTCTGCCATCACAATACCAAAATCTTCTTCTGCTGCAAAAACAAAAGCTTTGGCGTTCTCCATAAGTGTACGGTATTTATTATCTGGTTGAAAACTTATTATAGTTATATTTCGTGTTGCAATGTCTTTGAGTTGCTTTTTATATTTCCCTTCTCCACAAATAATTATTTGTTTATCAGGCATTTTTGAAAAAGCACTAACAATAATATCTAATTTTTTATAACTTACAAATCTTGATGCTGTAAAGTAATAATTTTGTTTTTTTACTTTTAAATTAAATTTATTAATATCAACAGGCGGATATATTACAATAGATTTTCTTTTGTAATTGGTAAAAATTCTGTTTTGTGTCGTTTTTGAATTTGCAATAAAAAAATTTACGTCTTGTGCTGTTTTATAGTCTAAATATCTAAGTTTTTTTGCAAGTAATTTTGGAAAAAAAGATTTCATTTTAGTATCAAATCCATTTTCATTAAAATACAAATCTCTTAAATCCCAAATATATCGCATTGGTGTATGACAATAGCAAACATGTATTTGTTTCTTCTTTTTTTTAATACTATGTGCAAAAGCATGTGAACTGGTTATGATAACATCATATTCTTTTAAATTTAATTGCCGAATCGCAAAATATATAAATGGAAAATACAGTCTGAAATATTTTTTAGCAAAAGGCAATTTCTGAATAAATGTAGCTGTTGTTTCTTTTTTATCAAGAATACTAATTTTGTTTTCATCGGTTAAAAAATTGACCACACAAAAAATATCCGTATTTTTTAATAATCTTATTATTGCAGATAAAACTTTTTCTGCTCCGCTAAATGATTCTAACCACTCATGTATTATTGCTATCTTTTTCATGTTTTTAGATTCGTAAATTTATATGATTGGTAAACTGACAATTACATTTCACAAAAAATATCTATATATTAATCATCTTACAAAACTTTGTTTTTTTAAAATATCTGATACCTAAGTGTAAAGCAAGTTATTAAAATAGGTCGAAAACTTATTTCCTAATTTGTAATTGCTATTTATGGTGTTATGGTTTTTATTATATAGTCCAAAAGTCTTCTTGTTGATAAATCAATACTTTCTTTATCTGTTTGTATAACTAAATCAGGATTAAGAGGAGCTTCATATGGAGCACTTATTCCTGTGAAATTTTCAATTCGCTTTGGATTATTTAAAGGCAATAATGCTTTTTTATATAAGCCTTTCACATCATTTTTAATCAAGCTTTTTAAGGAGCATTTTAAATATACTGTTCTTACAAATTCATTTTTTCTAATTTCTTTTCTTAATTCAAAGTATGGATTAATTGCAGACATTAATACTATAACATCATGCTTAACTAAAGTTTTTCCTACAAAAAAAAGCCTTTTTATATTCTCTAATCTATCTTTTTTTGAAAATCCTAAATCCATACATAATTCGCTTCTATACACATCGCCATCAATAATTTCGACATTATGACCTTTTTCTTTTAGTAATTTCGCAACATTTATTGCTAATGTAGATTTTCCTGAACCTGACAGTCCTGTAAATTGTATTAATATCATGATTGCAAACGGTTTAGATAATGTTTTTAAAACCAGAGAGTATTGATTTACTTATTACTAAAAATAAATGAATAGCCTCCAGACAATGTTTGTGAAACCTTATTTGTTGGTTCAAAAGTTATAATATTAGCCCATATATTACCAGACTTGGTTCTTGTTGCTCCAGAAGAAATAGAAAAACTACCTCCTCCAGTTTCAACCGAAACTGTATATGATGATTTGTTTACATATTTGTATGTAGTAGTAGCTGACCCTACTTCTGTTAGCACGTCACATGACAGATTAAAAATCATCAAAACAAACACAAAGCTTAATAACACTATTTTTTTCATAATTAATAAAATTTTAATATTTAAAAGCCTACTCTATTAAGCGATTTTCGGCTTCCTCGCATAAATTGTATTTAAGGTCTTCAAGCTAATTCACCATGTGTAATAAGTTGTAATTCTGAATATAAACTTTATAAAACATATGTAAAAACTTTTGCTATAGTTCATATTTAATCTTAATTAGTGTTTGAACGGAAATAGGTAATAAACAATCATACAGTGTATTATCTCGTAATATTGGTTTGAATATTTTGCATTTTACAACCTTATAACATTGCTTGTTTTTTTTATCTTGATTATCAGTATTTTAAGTTGAAGGTATTAATAAACATTCAAATTGATTTAGCCTTGTATTTGTTAGATATATAAATAGTTATCTATTTCCGTCCAAACACTAATTACATATAGTTTATAACAATTTATTTTATCGTATTTTTAAAGTTATTATTTCAGTAAATCCATTATCATTATCTTTTATTGTTAATTTGGTTTCTGAACCTGAGTTACCTTGTGGTTCAAATATTAACCAATCATCAATATTATCTTCTATTTTTTTGTATGAAAAATTGTACTCTACATGATGATTTTTAATAACACAGATGTTTGAATATTAATAATAAAGAC
>JAOZVK010000136.1 GCA_029938185.1 Bacteroidales bacterium
AGGAACTAATAAAAAACTTAAATAAGCTACTTTTGCTCGTATTTTTATAAGACCACCATTGTACCATTGCACCATTATACCATTGCACCATTGCACCATTGTACCATTGTACCATTGCACCATTGCACCATTGTACCATTGTACCATTGCACCATTGCACCATTGCACCATTGCACCATTGTACCATTTAAAGATAGAAGCTCTTAGTTAGCCAAAGGTTTGTTTATCATACCTATAATTCTTTTGATAGCTTGTAGATAATTAATATTTTCAACTCCTTGCAAACCTGTATTTTCCATTGTTTTTAAAATATCTTCGGTTTCAGTCGATTCGGAGTTTATCGAAACTATTTTTGCACCATTTACAAGTACATTAGCAAATTCGCAAATTGTATCGTTTACCATGTAACCAAATCTGTGTTTATGAACTTTAACAGCTTGCAAATCATCATGTGCATCAATCATTTCAATAAATTCGTCAAATGTATATTCTTCTTCTGTAAACTCAGGAAAATCTACTTTAAAAGCCGGAAAAACATCATTTACCAAAACCGTTTTACTGATTGGAAATTCGCCTTTCATCAATGGATTCCATTGTTCGAGACCATCAACTGTTTGTACATATGTTTTTATATCCATTTTGCCATCTCTGATTTTTGTATTGTTTATATCATTTGTTCTTGATAATATATAAATCTCATCAGAATGTCTTTCTTTTACTTTTTCGGGTACTGGTGCCGATAATTCAGCCATTTTTTTTGCTGCTTCTACAAAGTTTTGTCCAAATGAACGAAATTCAAATCTTGGTTTAGAAATTTCTCCTATTTTTAGTTCCTGTTTTGCCATTTTTTTAAATTTTATTATAATTTTAATTATTTTATAATTTATTAATAAATAAGGTCTTCGACCTATTTAATGTTGCTTACGCAAATTATATGTATATTCTCTTTTTATTAAGTTGCTAATTAATGCCGTCCTTAAAGTTGGTAATTTTTAAAGGTCATGCCTAAAGGCATTTATTTAATTGTCTTATTATCAGCCCACGATTACCATTGTGGGTTACCAATAGGTCATCGCTTTGCGATTTTGACTTTATAGATGCACACTAACTATAACATACAATAATTCAAGTGTAAGCAAAATTATCAATTGTCCATTATCAATTATCAACTACTTAAACAATAGTAATTTGTTATAAACTAAATATATATAATTTATCGCTTGAATCACTAACGATATATATTTTATTGTTTTTTGAATCAACAACTACACCTTCGGCTTTATTGATTCCTATTTTATACGTTTTTTCAGCATTTCCCTTTAAATCACATTTTGTAATTGTTGAGGATTCATCACTTATAATCCATAATTTATCTAAATATTCATCATAGAAAATTCCAGAATAATCTGATGCAAAATTTAATGAATATTTGTTTACAATTTGTTGTTTATCATTCAGCTCAATCAAAATTGAAGGACTCGACTCATTAACAATATACAAATAGCCAGTTTTATTGTTGATTGTTATACCCTCTAAACCTTTGTTATCGCTATATTTATCAATATCTAAACTTATACGTTTAATTACATTTGATTGCAAATCAATTTCAATTAGTTTTCGTTCTCTTTCTTCAATCACCCAAATATTATCAGTATTATTATCGTAACAAACTCCTTCTAAATCAGAACCCGAAAAATTTAATGCAGATAAAACTCTTCCAGTTAGTGTTATTTTATAAATTTTGTTTGTATTGTCGCTAACAACATATAATGTAGACTTGCTTGATGAAAAAGATAAACCTGATGGCTCTGCTATTTTCAAACTATACGAATTTTGTAGTTTTAGTGCTTCATATGTTAATCCTTCTTCTTTTTGACAAGAAACAAATAAAACTAAAAAAACAATTATTAAGGTCTTCAACCTATTTAATACTGTTAGATACATAGTAAATAAATTATTGTGCTGAAAAAAATTTGACTCTTAGAATCTTTTTACGTTGCTTACGCATATAGCTACCTACTGTCGGCGTGGCTCAAAGCTACACCGACAGTTATAAACATACAAGAGTAACAAACCAGTACATTATATTGAAATTTTATTGATTTTTTGCACCAGGAGTTTTAGTATCCCAAACTTTCCATTTAGGAGATGCGTCGAAAGTACGACCTAAAGATTTTTCATCTTCTAATTTACCAAATGCTCCATCTTCATTAAATTTTTCAGAGGCATTAACTAAAGTAATTTTATCAGCTTTCCATATAGCAACTGCTTCATCTTTTGATGTCTTTAAACCAGCTGGTATAAATATTCTAGCATCAATAATTCCATCCATATCACCACTTGCATTTTCAGCACCAAAAATTATAACAAGATAGCCTCCAGCAGGTATTTTTGTAATAGCATTACCTGTTGGTACTTGATACTTATCTCCATCTTCTGCACTTTCTCCTTTATCAGAGAACCAGTATCCAGCAATGTCAATCTCAGCATTAGTGCCATTGTACAACTCAACCCAATCACATCCATTACCTTCGGGGTCTGTGTAATAAGGATCAGTTTCATTTTTTGTACAAAGTTCGTTTACTACCAATTGATTAAGTGGTGTTGGCGGAGCAACAGTATATTTTGGCCAAGTATCAACTTTATCATGGTCAAAATCACTAGTAACTGTACCGTTTGCATCAGTTTCTTCTAGCGGATAATATGTTTTAATTCCACTTTTATCTTTAGCTCTTATATAATATTTTATAATTGTATTTTCTACTTGTCCTGGTATTTCAACTGTATATGTTTTATTATCAGTTGTTGTCATATCCAATTTAGTTTTGCTATCCACAGCACCACTATTTAATACATAGTAAAGATTTACATCACCTGCATCAATTCCTGTAATATCGGTTACATTTATTGTAATTGTTACTTTTTCGTCATCAGCAGGATTTTCTGTAGAAATTTTAAAATCGGATATTACTGGACTACCATTTGTTACTGTAATTTTTGATGGATCATCTGGTGCTGTAGTTGGGAAATATGTTTTTTTACCTCCTTCATCAGTTGCAACAATATAATATTTAACTTCTTCATTTTCTTTAAAAAGAGGGAAGATAAACTTGTATTCACCTGAACCAAGAGGTGCCATTTCCTCAAATTTAACTGCTGTTGAAGTTTCATAATAAAGTTTTACACTTCTTATTCCCGAAGCATCAGTTGCTTTTACAGTATATGTATAGGCTTGATTATCATTCATTGATGCAATTTCAGTTGCAGTAATTTCAGGTGCAAAGTCTTTATCGCTATTTTGTGCACCTTTTGTAGCTGTAAGGTTTCCAAATGTTTCGCCACCATCAGTAGTTCTACCGTATGAAATACCATCGTCAAGTGCTGGAAATTTCACATTATCAACTATAGCTCCTTTTGTATCCCAAATAACAAAATCCTCACCGCTTGAAGAAAGACTGAAACCAGTTGTTGCTTTCACTACCTCAAAAGTATAGTATCCCTTTGCTGCTATTTTTGTGCCTGATGGTAATGTATATTTTTTTTCCTTATCATCATCACTAACTCCAAATCCGCTTAAATCTATTTCTGCATCTGTTGAATTGTAAAGTTCTACCCAGTCGTTAGGATCTCCTGTTGAAAGTATTTCATTAATATATAATCCAATATCTGTACTTTTTGTACTTGTTGTTACATCAGCTACTTCGTCTTTCATACATTGTGTAAATAATAATGTAAACGATGCTAATACATAAATAACTATTTTTTTCATTTCTATTTATTTTTATTATATAATATTATTAAATGTTTTATATGCACTATATGTGCTATTTTTTGTATGAGTATTTAATTTATAAAATCTAAAAATCAATTTCAATTCTTGCTCCAAAAAAGCTAAATTTTTCGCCACCATCACCTTCAGGTATGCTTACTTCAAATGGGTCTTTATATGTTACATCTGCATTATCCTTATATATTACCAATTTACCTTTTCCATTGGCATATCTATCATGTTTTGTATATGAATAATTAAGCATAAACTTAACATTATCATTAACATGAAAATTTAATCCAAGTGTGTAAGCTTCACCAGAGCCACCATAAACTTTTGCACCAAAATCATTAAGGTCTAAATAATCATATCTGAAAGCAAGTTCAATATCGCCCCACTTTTTGCCTCTACTTATTTGTGTAAATTCACCTTCTTTGTTGTTATACACATATTTGCCTCCAAAAATTAGCCATCCTGCTTGTACATAAAACCCATTAAATCCTATTGTAGACATTCCTTCAATTCTGTTTATATTATTTAGCATATATTCGCCCTGAAACATAAATTGATTCCAAGAAGCAGCTAATTCAAATCCGTAAATTGTATTATTTTCAACATTTAATATATCATCAGTATCAAGATATTTTTTTCTATTAATTGAAGTTAATGTACGTGTACTTATTCTGTAAGATTCGGGTACTTCCAAATCGGTTTTTGGCAAACGATGCGAGACAGCAGCTCCTGCATGAATAACAAATCCGGGTTTTTGAATAGGCATATAAATTGCTCTTGCAGTATATGAGTAACCTTCGTCAGTACCAAGGTCTTTGTTTGCATCTTTTGAAAATCCTACTTCTTCGGCATCACCAATATTTTGAAAATGTATGCCTCCAATTGCTAACCAATTGTTTCCAAATACATTTGCTTGAATACCCATATGTCTTGACGGTGCAAATTCATTAACAAGCGAACGCTCAATAAATGTAATATATCTTGAAGTTGTTGTTGATTCCATAGAAAATCCTTCTTTGAAATTACCAGCTTTTATATTCCACATATCTTTATGATATTTTATATATGCATCTTTTAGTTCGGTTTTTGAATATGCAAAATCTAAGTCAATTTCTCCGTACCAATCTTCCCATAAATTTGCTTTTAATGCAAATCTTGCTCTTCTTACATTTACTCCATTTCCAATTGGGTTTAAAGCATCTTTATCAAAAAAATATGCTCCATCAAGATAAACTCGTGTGTCAAACCAGTATTTAAACTTTTTATCTTTTGATTCAAAAACGAGAATACCATTTTGTATTTCAGGATTTAAACTTGTTCTTGATACTTTTTTTCCATAGGCATTGTATCTAACAGATGAAACTAATGTGATAGTTAAACCATCTTTATCTCCTACTTGGGTTTCATAACTGTCATAATCATTAAGACTAAAAATTACTGTTTTCGAACCATTTTCATCTAAAACGATACTGAACTTTCCTTGTTCATCAGTTTTAGTAAAAACTTTTTTATCACCTTTAAATCTTATACTCACATCTTTTAATGGAGTATTGTTTTTCGAATCGACTACTGTTCCTGTAATCGTTTTTTGTGCAAACAGCTGAGTGTTTGCAAATAACAACAACAGAATACTTGCTGCAAATATTAACTTTTTATGTTTCATTTATTAAAAAATTAGTGGTTTATAAAAAATTTAAGGTCTTCGACATATTTAATGTTGCTTACGCATTCTATTAATATTCTAATAATATGTAATTTAACAAAAAATAAATATCGAAAAACTTTTGTAAAACGATTTAATTACTGTAAATTTACTTTATATATAGAGTCTTTTTTAACTATAATGTTTTCGTTTTTATATATATCCTTAATTAAATCCTTGTTATCTAATTTTGCTACTGGTTGTTGAAATACATTATTCACAAAAAATAATGTAAAAAATGAAATAGTACCTGCAATTAATGGAGTACTTATCCAACCTATTGCAATTTGTCCGATAACATTCAGCTTAATTTCGCTTCCTCCTCTTAGTATACCTATTCCGATAATTGCACCAATAATTGCATGAGAACTTGAAACTGGCACTAGTGGAATAGCAGGTAAACCTATACTTACAATAAAATTTGATAATGACTGAGACGAGAATATAAAAAGTACAAGAGAATGAGCCAAAACAACAACTAATGCTGACTCTGAAGTTAGTGATAGTACATCGTTTTCAACGGTTTGCAATATTCTTTTTGAATATGTAAATATTCCTATCGCTATTGCAACACCGCCTAGCAAAAACAGTTGTTGAGAAGATGTTAATATAAAAATTCCAAAAATTTCGATTTTGGGAATAATTACTGATGGAATAAATACTCCCATAACATTTGCAATATTGTTGGCTCCCAAACTATACGAACCAAAAGCACCTACTATTAATAAACCATACCTTATAAATGAATCGAGTTTTATTAAATGTATTTTTACTTTTTTTAAGAATAATTTGAGCATCGTAAATAATACAATGGCAAACACAGCACCTAGTATAGGACATAAAATCCATGATATTACAATATTACTTAAAGAGTTTATGTTTGTTGTATTCCCAGTAAATAGATTCCAACCTATAATTGCTCCAACAATTGCTTGTGATGTTGAAACAAGAAGTCTATATTTTCGCATCAAAAAAACTGTTATAACAGCAGCAAGTGTAACTGTAAAAGCACCCGCAATTGCATTTATAGTTCCAAGTTCAACAAGTGTATTAGATGTTCCGTTTCCTTGAAATACAGCACCTAAAATTATAAATATTGTTGCTATAATTGCTGCTTTTTTGAAACTGACCATTCGTGAGCTAACTGCTGTACCAAAAACATTTGTAAGTTCATTGGCTCCGAGTGACCATGCTAAAAATAAACCGCTTGTTAAAAAAATAAATATCATATTATTGTGGAAATTATGAATTACGAATTACGAATTATTGTCTTTATACTAATGCGTAAGCAACTATAAATAGGTCGAAGACCTTACAAATCTCTTTTTATTGCCATTACTGTAAGAATTTTTGCTGCTATCTTTGCACAATCCGAAATATTTTCGGTATGTAGTGCAAAATATCTTAAATGTTGTTTTTCGCTCAATATTATTTCGTCTGATTCATGAAATAGCATTCGTTTTATATTGTTAGCTATCTTGTCAGCCTCTTTTTCATAAAAAAATACACGATGAAGTTTGTCTTTTACAGCAGATGCATCAACAAAAAATACTCTGGCTGCTGGAATTAAAGATTCGGCTGACTGAACCGAAATATCAACGAGTCTTGAAAAATGTAGATTCAATTTTTCAGGAATTTTTGGTTGTTCAATATCAAATTGATATAGGTTTTCTTTTGCCAAATCAATTATATCATCTACCTTATCGAGCAAATTAACCACATCGCCTCTAAATTGTGGTAAAAGAGATTTTGTATATAATGTGTTTTCAATTGATTTGTATAAAACATCTGCTTTTGCTTCTAATTTATCTATAGTTATTATATTATCAGCAAAACTTTGTTTATCATTGTTTAGGTAATTATTTACGCCCTGTTTAAATACAAGTATACCTTGATCGACAACATCAAAAAATTCATCTATTTGATTTATTATTGAATTTGTTATTTTAAAGAGTAATGCCATTTTTTAAATGTTTTGAACTTAAATTTTTAATGTGATTGACAGTACAAATTTGTAACACTACTAACAAATTTCCAAAAAAAAGACCGTTATAAAATATGTACAAACATTAAAAAAACATATTAACAATATATTTACTTTTAAATTGTATATTACTAAATATTAGGTAAATAAAATTTACAAATAGATATTTATTTTATTATAACTATATTTACATTTTTAACATAATTTTTGATATTAATCAAACTATAATTGGGTGAAAAAATTGAAAGGAGAGTAAATGGATTATCATAATTTTGTTTTTTTTATCAACTTTACTAATAAATTAAGGTTTTCGACCTATTTATAGTTGCTTACGCATTAGTACAAAGATAATTTAATCAGTAAGTTATACTAAATTAGGTTAAGGGTTTTACTTTTATAAAAATATTATTAGCTATTAATCAGTATATTGAACTATTGTATCATTGAATAATTGAACCATTTAAAGTATATGAATAAGTAAATGTCGAAAAACTTTTGTAACAATACTTAGGATTAATTTACCTATAAGTAGGTTGTTGTATAAAATCGACACTTTGTAAAGTTGTAACTTGCTGTAATTCTGGCGTAAGCAAAATTGTTAATTGTCCATTATTCATTGTTAATTACTTATTATAGATACAAAAAAACACTATACACATTTAAGTGCATAGTGTTTTTTTTGGCAAGTTTCATTAGATAAGTACTGTTACAAAAGTTTTTCAATATTTATTTATTCGCAACTTTCTGATTAAGTTGTTTTTATATTAATGCTTAAGCAACTATAAATAGGTCGAAGACCTTATTAGCTTTTTTCAAGAGCCTTTTTTGCAGCTTTCAAAGCTTTTTCAGAACTTTTAAGTTTAGTTTTACCAGCTTTTTGTTTAGCTTTTCCTTTCGCAACATATTTGTCTCCATTTTCAATTTTACGTATAGCAGCTTTTATTTTTTTGTCTATATCACGTAGTTCTGTTTTATTTTTTTTATTCAGTTCTCTTATTTTTCCTTTAACTACATTTTTTTCATCTTTGTCATCTGTTTTAAGCTCTTTATTCAACAGTTTTAAATCGGTTTTATACTGTTTTTCTTTGGTTTTTTTTTCACCATTCAAGTCTTTATAATCTTTTTTTCCAGCTGATATCATTTCTTTTCCAACAACAATTAGGCTATCACCAAAATTGACAATTGCTTCTGCTGCATCGTATTTTTCTTGTGCTTTTTTCACTTTCAGTTCAAGTTTTGACTGAGAATATACAGAGCCAGTGATAAATAATAACATAATAAACATGACAGATTTATAATAAATTGCTTTTCCTGATATTGTAATCTTCATAACTATAAAATTAAATTTAAAAATATAAAAAATTTGTCTTTTCAAGCCTTTTAATGTTGTATACGCATGATACATATAATTGTATTTCAACAAATAAACTTCATACAATAAAGTAAAAAATTTTGTATATAGGCTTATATCTTTTGCTTAATGCAAAATATGTGCCTAGTTATGAATATTTTAGAGGTTTAAGTTTTATATTTAGAGTACTTTAATACAAGAGTGCTTGTATACTACTTATTAATAAATGAATAGTGGATTTTTTTTAAAATAAAGATTAAAGAATATTGCATTTTGTTTATTTTATCAGTACTTTTAGCTACCCGAAAATTATTGTAAGTATTATTAAGTAGTTTACAAAAAAAATGGCATTTATATTTATACAATTAGCTGTATGATAACAGTATATAAAAATACGTAAGCCACATTAAATAGGTCGAAGACCTTACCTATTTAATTGTGGGCTACACAAGTAAAGTTGGACAGAATTATTTATCAGGTATTTCGTAACAGGGTAAAAAACAATACTGTAAATCCTGTCAAAAGAATAAAATAATGTCCAATACTAAACGTGTAGCCTAATTGTGAATTGCCTTATTATTGTTTAAATTAAACTATTTAAAAATTAATTTTTGCACTTAATCCAAAATTTCGTCCGATTTCGTAGAACATACTTTTTTCTGACATGTTCTTATAAGCTCGGCTCATATGGTCATAATAATGTGCATCAAGAATATTATTAACAGTAAAACTAAACTCAAGCATTTTAAATGGTCTATAACTTAAATAAAAGTCAAGCAGTTGATAATCGGGAGTTTCTGTTTCGGAAAATGAATCAGAAGTCCTGTCTTGTTTGGCTGAATATTTAGCTTTCACACCAGTTTTTATTTTTTTTGAAGTATATGATATATGAATACCAGACATAAACGGTGGAATTTCTGCAAGCGGTTCACTCATGCTGATATTTTTAGCATAAGTATATGAAGCCCAAAGATTAATATTTATCTTCTTTGTTACTTTAAACTTGGCATTTGTTTCAAAACCTGTTTGACTAACTTCATCAATATTCGTAAATTGTTTTGCAAAAGCAGGTTCCATACAAGGCATATATTTTCGAGAAATATTTTCATTAACTACGCCTGTTATATAATCTGTTATGTATGAATAAAATATATCGACATCAAATTGCACAATTCCTAAATTTGCAATCAAAATAATATCGGTTTGATTATTAATTTCTGGATTCAAATTAGGATTTCCAACATATTCATGTGCATCTTTTCCTATTGTAAAATGATTCACATATCGCTCAATCAAACTTGCCGACCTGTTGCCACGCCCTATCGCAAATTGAAGTGTCCAATTATCCGTAAATTTGTAATTCAAAGAAGCATTTACACTATAATTTGTTTCATCTTGTGTTTCTAATGATGTATAAAACTTTTCAAAATCAGTTGCAGGTTCTTTTATTCCAGATACAACATAATCTACACGAACTCCACTGATAAACGAAAAGTTATCAGAAATTTTATTTCGCATTTCAGTATAAAAACCCAAAATATTAATATATGAATTTTGCCAAATTAAATCATTAAATTTTTTTGGTTCAGGCATTTTCATACCTGTACATGGATTTTTTTTCACTAAACGAGTTCTATCGCCATCACGTGAAATATATTTATTATCAATTCCTGTATAAAAGTTCCAATTACCAAATGGCAAATAAGCTATTTCTAATTTTCCTCCAAAAGTATTAGATTCTACAATCGAAAGAGCATCAGTCATCATAAAATTAGGTCGTCGTTTATTACTCATTTCATGATACACATCTGAGCCATAAATTTTCATCTTTAAAGAAAAAATATTATCAGTAATATTCTTTATTGAATAATCTATTGTGGCAACAGAACTATTATCAATATCTGCATCCATAGGTAAACCAGCATGTAGAATATCGCGAGCAAATGACTGTCTCCATGTTATTTGTAATTTATTATTCTTATTTGGCATAAAACTCAATTTTGCAGAATAATCATAAGTCGAAAATTCAGATGCAATTTTGTTACCGTCTCCGTCAGTATAATTTTCGAAATCTTTAAATCCTCCATTAACTAATAAATTTACTTTCTTTTTTCCTGCCGAAAGACTTAATCTGCTAAATTTTCCATTTCCATTAATCTCATATCCTCCTTCAGCTTCTCCCGAAAAACTAAAATTATCGCTTGCTTTAACATTCCTTGTTACCATATTGATAATTCCGCCCATTGTTTGTCCAAAACGAACACTGTAAGGTCCTTTTATTATCTCAATTTTTTCAATTTCTTCGGGTGTTACATGAGTTGTTATCGGGTCCATTCTATTTGGACATGAATTAACTATCTGCATACCACCATCGTACTGTAAATTAATCTGTTCATATTTGAACGAACGCATAATCGGTTCAATAGCATAAGCACCTCGTTTAATAACCGAAAAACCACTCATATTTTCAAATAATTCTCCTGCATCATGTGGTCTATCTATTGATAAACTATTATTTATAACTTTTGTTCCTATTGTATTTTTGGTATTCGAGTCAATAATTAATATTTCATTTAAAGCTATTGTATCCTTTTGTGCGAAAACCAAATTCGTTGTATATAAAAGAATTATAGTAATAATAAATTTTATATTTTTAAATTTTAAAATTTTATTCATTTTAATTTTTTTAATGTTTATGATTTATGAAATTTATGCAATACCCTGGGCTTATAAAAACTAATAATTTACAAAATATTATTAGTTCTAATTTTATTC
>JAOZVK010000594.1 GCA_029938185.1 Bacteroidales bacterium
ATTAAATGCTAAACATCTTATTTTTAGCATTATTTAAGTTAGTAAAGTAGAATTAATAAACAGCATAATAAAAAAAACAAAAGTGTTGTTTTTATATCGACCTACTTACAGAGAAGTTATGGTTTCTTATCTACTTAGAATAACGTTTTTACACAGGTACATTTTATACCTGAATTTATTTTACAAACAAATTCAATTCAATAAGCAAAATAATTATACTTTAAATGGTATAATTATTCAATGATACAATTGTACAATACTTTGATTAATAATTGATAACAGTTTTTCAATGTTGAAATTATAACCGTTTATAGTATATAAGCACCAATACAAAATTTTTTATCTAATTTTAC
Organism: Bacteroidales bacterium; assembly: GCA_029938185.1. GTDB lineage: Bacteria > Bacteroidota > Bacteroidia > Bacteroidales > JAOZVK01 > JAOZVK01. Next base: position 354 of record JAOZVK010000594.1, read on the forward strand.
ATAAAAACGTATTTTTAAATTACAGTTAATTATGCATTAAGTAAGTAACAATGAATAATGGACAATGAACAATTTTGCTTACGCTTGATAAACAGTATAATATAAAAAATAAAAGTATCGTTTTTATATATCGACCTACTTATGTGTAAGCATCTCAGTTAAACAAAATTGGGGAAATTTATCAAATCCACTTGCAAATGTCACAAAAAAATGCTAAGTTCGCAACTTTCACGGTCGCAATAAATAACATTAAGGCTCACTGCAAATCGGTAAAAATAAACGAATAAATACAATACAAAATGAGTAAAAAAATATTAATAATAAACGGGCATCCAAAAAAAGACAGTCTAAATTATGCAATATCAAAAGCATACCAAAAAGGTGCAGAATCAAGCAATGCAGAAATCAAACAATTAAATATTATTGATTTGAAATTTGAGCCTTTTATGTCTGGCTTCAACAAAGATACAAAACCCGAACCTGATATTTTAAAAGCACAAGAATTAATTAATTGGGCAGAACATATAGTATGGATATATCCGACATGGTGGGCTACAATGCCTGCACTTATGAAATCATTTATTGAACAAACTTTTTTGCCTGACTTTGCTTTTAAATATAAAAAAAGCGATAAAATTGTCAAATGGGACAAGTTTTTGATAGATAAATCGGCAAGATTAATTTCAACAATGGACAGTCCTCCGTGGTTTTACAAATTGTTTATAAAAGACCCTGGTTATAAAACTCTAAAAGATATTATGAATTTTTGTGGCATAAAACCCGTAAAACGAACATATTTCGGCTCCGTGAAAATATCATCTGACGAGCAAAGGAAAAAATGGATAAAAACAGCAGAGCAACTCGGACACAAATTAAAATAAACGACAATAATAATTTAAGTTTATTATATGAATGTTAAATTCAAATGGATAGGCGGAGCAACTTTTATACTTTCAATCAATAATTTACGCATTGCAATTGACCCTGTGTTATGCAAACAGGGAACTGTTCAAGATTTTTTTTGGTTTAAGTCAAAAAGAACAGAACAGCCCATTTACAACAAAAATGATTTTGAAAATATTGACCTTTGGTTAATAACACATAATCACGATGATCATCTTGACGATATAGGAATTTCAAAAATTTCAAAATTATCAAATGCTGTCTGCAATAAAAACTCTTTTAAAAAACTAAAAAAAAGGGGGATAGAAAATCTGACTGTTTTAAAACGCAACGAAACTAAAAATTACAAACTGAAAAATTATGAAATTAAAATAGAAGCAGTTACAGCAATTCACGGAATAAACCCTGTAAGTGCATTATTGGCAGGCAAAGGAAACGGATATTATTTAATAATTTCAAACAAGCAAGAAAAAGTAAGAATTTATATAACAGGTGATACCGTATATAAAAGTAAAATTATAAAAAGATTTAGAGACAGGAAAATTGATTTATTAATCCCGAACATGGGAGCTGCAAAAAAAGGAAGCTGGATAATGACATTAACTCTAAATTCAGAAATGTTAAAAAAAATGATTTACAAGCTCAATCCGAAAATAATAATTCCTGTTCATTACGGAACTTTTGAGCATTATAAAGAGCCTGTTGAAGTTATAAAAAACATTCGAGATAAAAGAATAAAAATAGTTGAAATAGGTTGCGAAAAAACATTTATTTTTGACAATATTCTTTTTACAAGATAATAACATAAAAAATGCAAAAATTTGAAAAACAATTTTTAGAAGTTAGAACGCTTATACAAAAATCCAAAAACAAAGCCCTAAAATCTGTAAATACCATTTTAGTTGATTTATACTGGAATGTTGGCAAATATGTAAGTGTAAAACTTGAATGTTCTGAGTGGGGAAAATCGGTCGTTAAAGAACTATCAAAGTATATACAAAAAACTGAACCTGAAATTAAAGGTTTTTCTCATCAAAACATTTGGCGAATGAAACAATTCTATGAATATTATGAGAAATTTCCAAAACTCTCGCCACTGGTGAGAGAAATTACTTGGACAAACAATATGCTTATTTTGAGCAAATCCAAAACAGAATATGAAAAAGAATTTTATTTAAGATTGACAAAGCATGAAAATTATTCAAAAAGAGAACTTGAACGTCAGATAGATACATGTGTATTTGAAAGAACAATAGGAAATCCAGAAAAACTCACACCAGTGGCGAGAAAAATTTTTCCAACAGTAGAACAAAAATTTAGAGATATTTTATATGCTGGGTTTTCTTGGATTGCCAAAAGGACATTCAGAAAACGATTTACGAAACAGTATTGTCAGCAATTTAAAAGATTTTATCCTCGAATTCGGAAAGGATTTTTCTTTTGTCGGTCAAGAATACAGAGTGCAAGTTGGCAAGAAAGATTTTTATATTGATTTACTTTTTTATCACAGAGAATTACAATGCCTTGTGGCTTTTGACTTAAAAATCACAGATTTTCAACTGGAATATCTCGGTAAAATGGAATTTTATCTCGAAGCACTTGACAGTAGAGTAAAAAAAGAACATGAAAAACCAAGTATCGGGATTGTTTTATGCAAAAACAAAGATACAGAAGTCGTGGAATTTGCTTTGAGACGGACTATTTCACCAGCACTTGTTGCTCAATACGAAACAAAATTAATAGATAAGAAGCTATTAGCAAATAAATTAGATGAGTTTTTTCAACTTGCAGAAATGGAAAAATTAAAATTAACAGCGAGACCGAAAAAGAAAAAACAAGAGCCTTAACATTGCAGACCATAAAAGTTGCGAAAATTTGTAACGAAATCATTATTGATTTCAGTGAACGAGATAGAGATGGCAACTTTTAGTCTACAAGTACCTACGGTGATAGTGTCGCATAGGGTATTTATGTTCAAGACTATCCCAATTAGAAACCTGAAAGAAATAAGTAATTAACCTACATTTCGCACCCCTAATGTAAAAAAAAATAATTAAATTCCCAAAAAAA
>JAOZVK010000137.1 GCA_029938185.1 Bacteroidales bacterium
TTTTTTTGGGAATTTAATTATTTTTTTTTACATTAGGGGTGCGAAATGTAGGGTAATATACTCTAGTGTTTGGTTTTTCTATATTTATAATTCTGTTCAAGTCAATAGGAGTTCCAATTATTACCGAATCACAATCAGTATTGTTTATTGTAGTTTCAAGGTCTTTCAATTGTTGGTCGCTATACCCCATAGCAGGTAAAAGTTTGCCAATATTTGGATAAATTTTAAAAGTTTCAGAAAGTTTGCCAACAGTAAATGGTCTTGGATCAATAATTTCTCCTGCACTATATTTTTTTGCAGCAACTGTTCCTGCTCCTAATTTCATTTCACCATGTGTCAAAGTCGGTCCATCTTCAACAACCAAAACTTTTTTACCTTTAATTAATTCAGGATTATCAACCTTAATAGGAGATGCTCCATCAATTACTATAGCATTAGGATTAACTTTATCAATATTTTCGCGTACAATTTGTATTCCTTCTGGTGATGCCGAATCCATTTTGTTTATTACAATTGCATCAGCTAATCTTAGATTTACTTCACCCGGATAGTACGATAATTCGTGTCCTGGTCTGTGTGGGTCGGCAACCGTTATTGTTAAATCTGGTTTATAGAATGAAAAGTCGTTATTTCCTCCGTCCCAAATAACAATATCGCAACCATCAGGATCATTTTCGGCTTGTCTTATAATAGCTTCGTAATCTACTCCGGCATATATAACATTACCTCTAACAACATGGGGTTCGTACTCTTCCATTTCTTCTATTGTACATTTATGTTTTTCGAGGTCAGCAACTTCGGCGTATCGTTGTACTTTTTGTGCAAGCAAATCACCGTAAGGCATTGGATGACGCACTGCAACAACTTTTAGCCCTTTGTCCATCAAATATTCAATAACTTTTCTCGAAGTTTGACTTTTTCCGCAGCCAGTACGAGTTGCAACAACTGCTATTACTGGTTTTGTGCTTTTTATCATCGTATCTTTATGACCAAGCAAAACAAAATTAGCTCCAGCTGAGTTTACTATTGCGCTCATCGACATAACTTTTTGATATGTTACATCACTATATGAAAATACACAATCATCAATATTTTTTTCTTTGATTAAATTAGTAAGTTCTTCTTCTGCATATATTGGAATTCCTTCTGGGTATAATTCGCCAGCAAGTTCAGCCGGATATTTTCGACCATCAATATCTGGAATTTGTGCCGCTGTAAAAGCTACAACATTATATTGATCGTTGTTACGAAAATATGTATTAAAATTATGAAAATCTCTTCCTGCTGCTCCAATAATTATTACATTTTTTTTTGCCATATCTTAATATATTTAAATTGTTATTGGCTCTTCGAGCCTTTTTACATTGCTTACGCATAAAATATTTTTACGACTCTTGATTATAAGTTAAGGTCTTCGACCTATTTAATGTTGCTTACGCGTTTTTACAAACTATAGCCATACAACTAAGGTCTAAGACCTATTTAATGTTGCTTACGCACTTGCGCAAAATTCGTTAAATCAGTAATTTACAAAAAAATAAATACGTTAGAACTTTTGTAAGGGTGCTTAATTGCACAAAAACAAATGTCGAAAAACTTTTGTAAGGCTACTTAATTAAATATTAATTTGTGCATAAATAAACTTTAAGAATCTTATTATTTAATGTATTTTATAAATTATGACAAATATATATTTTTAGTTTGTATTATTTAAGCATAAAAATCATACTATGGTCTTAGACCAATTTAATGTTACTACGCATGATATATAATTAACTGTATTTCAGTAATAAACTTTATACAAATATGGTTGAAATTTTTTGCGAAAAATCTGATTTTCATGGATGGCACTAATTAGTGTGCGTCCATAAAGTCAACAATTTTATAGGTCATGCCTAAAGGCATTTATGTAATTGGCTTGTTATCAGCCCACGATTACCATCGTGGGTTACCAATAGGTCATCGCTTTGCGATTTTATTGACTTTATGGATGGACACTAATTAGTTATATTTTTATTTATTTTCATTATTTAACTATCTGTAAATATAATGTTATAGATAGATTTATGCTTAAAAAATATAAAAAGAATAGAAGAGCCTAAAATAAATCATATGACATGTTCGTTTGTCTATTATGATTTAAAATATTAGCTTATGCTTTATTTTACATAAATTTTATATTAACTTAAATAAATTAAATATGAGAATTAAATTATTAGTAACTATTTCTTTTCTAATTATGGGATTGTTTGTAACTGCTCAAAAAAAAAATAATAAAATTCCTGGTATAACAAAAGAGCAAAGAGCAAAAATAAAACCGATAAGAAAAGAAAAACAATCAAAGATTAAACCATTAAGAGAAAAAAGAAAAACAAAAGCAGAAGCATTGAGAAGCTTAATGCAAAGTGATGGAGATATTTCTGCAATTAACACTGCTATTGACGAATTGACAGCAGTAAATAATGAAATACAAAAAACAAATGCAAAGTTTCATAAAGATATGATGGCGGTATTAACACCTGAACAAGTTACTTTTTATAAAGCTAACAAAATACATGCTCCGTTTGGAAATCGTAAGAATAAAAAATAAATTTTTATAAAAATTTATAAACTAAAAAAACAGCCTGTAAAAAGGCTGTTTTTTTTTTGCATTATGAATTAATCAGGTTAAAAAGACTCTAAAAAGCATGAAATTAACACTTCTTGCCATCAAAGCAATAAAAAATATTTCAAAGGAATAATAACAATGTCATTACGAAGTTCTATATCTTCTATTTTTGAATTTATTATTATTCCGTATTTATATTTTATTTTGCTTTTGGATATTTGTTTTGTTGTATTTTTATTTATACCTATTTCAATAAGTATTGGCTTATCTAGTGTTTCAATGATTAAGTCCGGATTTTTTCTCTTATTTACAGATGAAAATGACAAAAAATTACTCTCCCTATAAATACGTTTTAAATACAACACAATTGTATCTTCTAACATTTTTGCAAAAATTTCATCTGTGTCAGTTTTTTTGAAAGTACTTAAAAGTGCTTTTCTGATTGAAGGCGACATAAAGAAATATTTTTTAGCTTTGTTTATTTTGCTATCAATTCCTCCAAATGGTAATAATACGGTTATTAGCTCTGCTTTTACGAGAATATCTAAATTTTTATTAATTTTTTCTTGCGAAATACCTATTGTTTGACTTAATGACTGAATATTAATTTCATCTGATGCTGCCAAACGATTTAATATTTTCTCAGTATCCAACAAGTTAAGTTTTTTGTCCAAAAGCTTGGGTATATCTTCATAAATAACCCTTCTGACCAAATCTTTTATGTGTTGATTTACTTGGATAGGGTTGTTTATTAAAAGAAAACGAATAATATTGTGATAAACAATATAATCATATATACGCTTGTCTATATTATCAATTTTATTTAAGTAGTTATCTAAATCATGTTTTATTTTCTGTAAATTGTTAAATATATCCACAGAGTTGTCCGAGCGAAATAGTATAGTTTCTAGTTTTTGTCTTTGAGCTTTTATTTTAATTGTGTCAGAATGAGTAAATCCTATATATTCGCTAAAATTTAAAGGAAAAACGTGTTTAATAAGCATTCTTGTTACTAAATCGGCAGTAGATTGCAATAAAAGAGCAGAACTTCCGCTTGTTAAAATAAACGCAATACGAAACTCATCATAAAGTGCTTTTAGTGCTTTTGCCCACATTGGCGATTCGTGAACTTCATCAAATATTAAAACAATTTTTTTGTCATACAACATTAAATTGCCTTTAACTATGTAATTTTCAAAGGCTCGTTTAATTTCTTTTACACCTATATTGTATGTTATCAAGTCAGACAAGTTAAAAAAATATACATTTTGTGTATAATTATTGAAAATATAGTCTGCTGCTTGCCACAATAAAGTGGTTTTGCCTGTTCCTCTTAGTCCAGCATAACCTAATGCTCTAACTCCATTACCAGTTGTAAAATAAGTATCAATTGTTTCTATTATATTCTCAAAAATTTCGCGGTGTTTATAAACTGTTTTTAATACTGGATGCCGTAAGCCTGCATTAATTAGCTCCTTTGTCAGTTTTGAGTTATTTAATACTTGTTGAAGTTCTGTCATTTTCTATTATTTTTTTGGCAAGTTTAAATTTTTAAGGTCTTCTACCAATTTTATGTTGCTTATGCATTCTACTAATATTCTAACAATGTGCAGTTCAGTAAAATATAAATGTTGAAATACTTTTGTTTGAAAAAATAGTATTTTATACCAGAAAACAAACTTTGGGATATGATAGCTCTACGAGGGTTTAGAACTCTCGTAGAGCTGTTTGTTAGGTTTTTGTAGAAAAACAGCGAATTATTGATTCATAAAGCCTCTTTACGTATAAATTCATTTCAATATTTAGCCAACTGTAAATCAGGTGTCGTAAAATATTTATGCGTATGCAAAGTAAAAAGGCTTGTAAAGCCAAATATAAAATTAAGTCTTTTATCTACATTAAGATAGTTTACTGACTAATAGCATGCTAATAGTATTAAATATACTCTAAACGGTTATAGTTTTAACATTTACAAACTGTTATCAATTATTAATCAAACTATTGTATCATTGAATAATTGTACCATTTAAAGTATAGTTTGAAGACCTAGAACAACATTTGTTTTAAATAATTATAAATATCAACCTGAGCACGTATATTTTTTTTAAGCATTGTACGTTTTTTAATATTTTGCAAATTAGTGTCAAGTGTTCTGGCTTTTACATTATCTTTAAGTTGTATCTCTAAAATATCAATAAATTCTTTTTTTATTTTTTCATTATAAATAGGAACAATAGCCTCAACTCTTCTATTTAGATTTCTGCTCATTAAATCGGCAGAAGATATATATGTGTCATTTTTTCCATTATTATAAAAAACATAAACTCTAGCATGTTCAAGAAATTTATCGACTATCCTAGTAATAGTTATATTTTTGCTGTATGGTTGGTTTGGCATAAGCACACATATTCCTCTAACTATTAAATCAATTTTTACATTATTTTCGCTAGCTTGATATAATTTTTTAACCATTCTCTTATCCTGAAGACTATTCATTTTGAAAAGAATATAACCAGTAAGACCATTTTTAACATTTTCTATTTCTCTATCAATTTTTCTTTCGAACTCGGCTCTTAGATTAAATTTAGGAACAAGAATGTGTTCAAACTCAACAGTTTTTTTAGGGTTCTCTAGATAATAAAACATTTTTTCGAGGTCAGAAATAATATCTTCATTCGAGGTAAAAAAACCATGGTCTGCATATATTTTTGCAGTTTTTTCGTTGAAATTACCTGTACTAATAAATGCATATCCTTTTTTCTTACCATCTTTTGTACCTCTTCGTATTACTAAAGCCGTTTTCGCATGAACTTTTATTCCTGGAATACCTGGAAGAACATTTATTCCAGCTTTTTTCATCATTTTTGCAAATTTTATATTTGATTGTTCATCAAAGCGTGCTTGCACTTCTACAAATACAGTAACTTTTTTTCCGTTTTGCGCTGCACTTATTAGTGCGCTTACAATTGCAGAATTGGTGGCTACTCGGTATTGAGTAGTTTTTATTTCTTCGACTTTATCATCAACAGCAGCTTCATTAAAAAATCTAATAACATAGTTGTACGATTGATATGGAAAGTGAAGTGCAATATCTTTCTCTCTTACAATTTTGAGTAATGACGAAGATTTATCTAATTCATTATGATATAGATGGTGAACACTTTCTATTTCAAGTTTTGGTGATAAAGGATTTGGAAAACCAAAAAAATCGGCAAATTTCAGGTATCTTCCACCTTTTAATAAATCAATTTTTTTTATTTTAAAAGAGTTTCTTATCACATCAAGAAAATCATCGGGCATATCTTTGTCATATAAAAATCTTGTTGGAGATCCTGTTTCTCTTCTAGATAAGCTTGATTTTATTTTTTCAGCAAGATTTCCAGTAAATTCATCATCAATCATTAAGTCAGCATTTCTTGATACACGCATACAATAAGATGAGTCAATATTATATCCTGGAAAAATTTCATGTAAATTGTGCCTTATTACATCATCAAGAAACATTATATAATGTTTATTACCTAAGTTTGGTAATTCCAAAAATCGAGGAACATAGTTTGTTGGTATCTTTATAATTGCATATTTAGGTTTTACTTTTTTTGTTGAAAGTTTCTTTCTTTTTTTAATTAGTTTTATTGACAAATATAGAAAGTTGTCTTGCAAAAAAGTAAAAATATGTCCTTTTTCTAACAAAACAGCTTGTATATGTGGTAATACTTCACGAAAGAAATAATCTGAAACAAAATCTTTATGAATTTCAGGAATTACTTCGCTTTGGTAAAGTACTATATCATTCTCGTAAAGTTGTGGTAAAATTACTTGTTCAAATAAATTATAAAATTCTTCTTGTTGCATTTCTACTTCATGAAGTATATTTTGCAGTACTTTTTCGGGATTTAATTTTTGTTTATCTTTACTTTTTTTGGGTAATTCAAGTAGGCTTCTATGCGAAGCTACTCTTACTTTATAAAATTCGTCAAGATTAGATGAGTAAATTGCCATAAATTTTATTCTTTCATATAAAGGCAATTCATTGTCCATTGCTTCTTGTAGTACCCTGTAATTAAATGATAACCAGCTTAATTCTCTGTCAAAAAAATCATATTGTTCTTCCATTTCATAAAAGGCTTTTGTTGGTATTAGTATTATTAAACTATTATAAATATTTTTTTTTATAGAATACAAAAAAAAAATATTTTATATGTAGCAAATATAGTTAATAATTTATTAATTATCGCATTTATTTTATTTTTATTTACGTAAATCTATACAAACCATAAGTTTTGAATCACGCAATATTAATATTCCATCAGCTATCGCAAAAGGTCCCCATGCATCTTGCCCATCAATAATCTTTATTTTATCAAGCAGGACAAACTTTTTAGTACTTGCTTTTGCAATTGTTAGTGTTCCATCATCGTTGAGAATAAAAAATTTATCGTCAGCAATAATATATGGACCTAAACCAAATCGTTGTGTCTTGCCACTTGTCCATAGGATTTTTTTAAAATTATCAGGCTTACTACAAACAAATTGTTTACGTAATGATCCTGCATCTTTTGGCAAAACAGCAAAAACATGATTTTTGTATAACAAAGGTGTTTGTTGTTCTGATGCTATTCCATTTTTTGGTTTATATTTTTCTATAATTTTTACTGTATATTTATTTGATTTTTTTTTTATTTTGAATAGCATTGCACCTGCACCATATCCGGCAGTCATAAAAACTAATCCATTATTAAGAATTAAAGGTGATGGTGCTACTACAGTAGGAGAAAACTCGTTTGACTGCCATAATATTTTACCTATATCATCACCTTCTGCCGATACTCCGCAAATTCCACCCACTGCTGCATAGACATACATTTTTTTGTTTTCGATTGTCATTGGCATAATTGATGAATGAGACATTTTCCATTTTTTTGGATTTTCGGTTTTCCATACAACTTTACCATCTGCACAATTTACAGCTATCATTAAATTTTTTCCGCCAGGTGCTATTATTGCGGTATCCTTATCTATTATTGGACATTGTCCTGTGTACCAAAATGGAATTTCGGTATTATATTCTTTAACAAGGTCTATTCCCCACAAAAAATCACCATTTTTACGATTTAGACACATTACATGCCCACGTGGTCCTATTGTTACTATATATTTTTCGTTTATTGCAGGAACAGTTCTCGACATTCCATGATTACGCTTTACATGAACTTTATACCATCGTCTCCACAATTCTGTGCCTGTTTCTAAAGAAAAACATCTTAATGCGTCCGATTTTTTATCTTCGTCGTAGTCGAGTATATATACTTTACCATTATATATAACTGGTGCAGCATGTCCTTCGCCTAGTTCTTTTTTCCATAATATTTTTGGACCTTCTTTTCCAAATTTATCAATAAGTTTAATTCCATCTTTATTTATATTATCAAAATCTGCTCCTCTGAAGCGTGTCCATTTTCCTTTTAATTCTGAATTAATACTTAAATATCTTTTAAATTTTTCACCAATTTTAACAATAGTATTCGAGCCTTTTATACTATCTGGTCTGTTATCAAGTCCAGCTATTCGTACTTCAAAATTTTTTACAGGGTTATACAATAGCCAAAATAACAACAATGATAAAGCTGTTAATATAGATATATGTATTATATATTTGTTTATAATTTTTGTAAGCTTATGATTCATTAAATTATTTAACTTTTATGTTTTTTATTTAAAATCATAATATCCATTTTGTAATGTTATTTATATTTTGTTGTAAGTAGTCTTACAAAAGTTTGTCTACATTACTTTTTGTTAAATTGCATGTTATTAGAATATTAATAGAATGCGTAAGCCACATTAAAAAGGTCGAAGACCTTACATTTGTAATAGTGTACTTATGGTAATATTCAGATATACTGCAAAAATATAATTTTTTCTAACAAAACTGTATGATAATCATTTTTTTTATACAAAAAATAACTTTGTTTTTATAAATTGTTTAGTTCGAATTAAAAATATTAAATATTAATATAATAGATAGCCATACAAAAGTTATTACCAATTTTATAATGAGATTGTTTTTTGAAATTCAGTTGATTATATGTCAAGCAATTATGTTATTAAATAGGTCGAAGACCTTACTTATATTTTGTGTAAATAGTTTTTTTTGAAAAAAAATTATTTTTTTTTTAATTTAATTATTTTTTTATACATTTGGGGTGCGAACTTAGGATTTTAATATATAATTTTATAAAAAACAATATGACAATAAAAACTAAATTACTAATAGCTTTTTTAAGCATAACTACAATTGTTTTAAGTGGTGGGATACTGGGTATTTACGAGATTATTAAGATTCATGAGTCAAGTGAATTATTAAGTCTGAAAAATGCTCCCTTAGAAAAAGCAGCATTGAGAATAAAACATTTAACAACCGAATCGCATTTATGGATTGAAGAGATAATGGGAGGTACTGCCGAGAAAGCATCAATGAGTAAAGTTGTAGGAAAAATTGATGAATCGCTTATGTATTGTGATGCAATGTTATATGGTAAAAAAATAAATGACTGGGACTATATCGCAACAGATAATGATGATATTGCTGATAAAATAAAAGAGATAAAAACTAAATTAATAAAATTTAAAGAAATAGCACAAAAAAGATTTATTAATAAGTTTGCAGAAAAAAAATATGACGATATTAAATTAGATGATGAATTTGACAGAGTATATGTAAGTTTTATTAAACTATCAGAAGAAACAGAAATAATATTATCAGAAAATGTAAAATTTCATTTAAAAAATTTAGACGAAGCAAAGCTAAAAGGTATAACAATTTTAGTTATAGTTACTTTAATAAGTTTTATAGCTTCATTATTATTATCAATAATTTTTTCGACAAAGCTAACAAATAGCATAAAAGAAATAACTTTGGGTTTAGATTCACTTGAAAAAGGAGATTTAACTATAAAAATAAAAGAAGAAACAAAAAACAGAAATGATGAAATGGGAAAAATGGCAAATTCCTTAGAAAATGTTTTTGTCAAACTAAATGAAGTAATTAGCAATTTTACAACAGGGTCTAATATAATAAAAGAAGTTAGTAATGAATTTTCAAAAAATGCCCAAGTAATATCGCAAGGAGCTTCTCAACAGGCATCTGCCGCACAAGAAGTTTCAGCATCAATGGAAGAAATGTCAGCTTCTATACAACAAAATTCAGATAATTCGCAACAAACTAATAAAATTGCAAGTAATGCTGTAACTGGAATAAAAGAAGGTAGTGAATCATTTGAAAAAACTATTCAATCTATGAAAACAATTGCAAAAAGAATATTAATAATAAGAGATATAGCATTTCAAACAAATATACTTGCACTAAATGCTGCTGTTGAAGCCGCAAGAGCTGGAAAAAGTGGAAAGGGTTTTGCTGTTGTAGCTTCCGAAGTTAGAAAACTTGCTGAAAGAAGTCAAAAGGCAGCAAAAGATATTAATCAACTAACTTCATCGAGTGTTAATATTGCCGAAAAATCTGGAAAAATACTTAATGAAATTGTACCTGAAATTGAAAATACGTCAAATCTTGTAAGCGAAATTACATCGGCAAGTATGGAACAAAACTCAGGCTTAGGTCAAATTAATAATGCTATTTCATCATTAAATCAAGTAACACAACAAAATGCTGCTTCATCAGAAGAGTTAGCCACTAGTGCCGAAGAACTAACAGGACAAACTGAACAATTATATAAAATTGCTTCCTATTTTAAGCTTGAGAAAAAAATAGATATTTACAATTCGCTTAATACTTCTGTGAAAAAAGAAAAAGTAGATACTAATTATTCTTTTAAAGGTTTTAATTCAACAAAAGGTTTTAATATAAACTTAAAAGACGGAGAAGATGGGTTTGAAAAATTTTAAATCTACAAGAAATAATTAATTATGAATTACGAATTATTAATTCGTAATTAGTTAATAAGGTGTAAACCAATTTGTAATTCGTAATTATTAATTCGTAATTATTAAACTATTGTCTTATTTCATTAGTTAGTTCTTTTATCATTTTAGAAATAGACCTTTTTATACCTGGTGACAATGAGTCTAAATATTGATTTTGAGTTAGAAAAGTAATTTCATTAGATAATTCAGGATATTTTTTTGCTGTTTTAACAATAAACTTAAAAGCGATATATCTTACCGATGGTTTTTTATTTATCTTTTCCCATAGAGTAACACAAATATCAAATAAATAACCTTCATGTTCATCTTTTAGCTCCATACGTAGAAGAATTTTGATTAGTTCACGTTGATGACCATCTTCCTTTGACACTAATGAGTTAATTATTTTATCTATATTTGCTTGTATTCGCTCATCGTTTTCTTTCATACAACTACTTAATAACCAAGCTGCTCTCCACGCATAAGGTTGTTTATCGGAAATTGCTAATTCAATTGCATTATCAAAATACTCTGGATGTGAGTCCATAAACAAAAGCATTTCATTTTTATAGTAAGTTGATAAAATATTTTCTAATGCATTCTCCATATGATTATTATATTATTTTTTTAAATTTGCTAATTATACTTTAAATGGTACAATTATTCAATGGTGCAATGGTACAATGGTACAATGGTACAATGGTACAATTATTCAATTATTCAATTATTCAATGGTACAATGGTACAATTATTCAATTATTCAATGGTACAATGCTGGTCTTATAAAAATACTAGCAAAAATAGCTTATTTAAGTTTTTTATTAGTTCCTAAAATGTTCTTTTATTTCGTTATTAAGTTTTTTAGCCCTGAAAGCCCAGTACAATGGTACAATTATTCAATTATTCAATGGTACAATGCTGGTCTTATAAAAATACTAGCAAAAATAGCTTATTTAAGTTTTTTATTAGTTCCTAAAATGTTCTTTTATTTC